>NZ_CDSBKL010000035.1:0-19414 GCF_977115555.1 Aquiflexum sp. | reverse complement strand
TGCTTCCGCATAAATCCAAAAACCTTCAATCTGTCCTTGTCATAGCGATGCACAGTCTGAATCGGTTTTCTTCCGGCAGGCATTTCATCAATCACTGAAATATCCAGATCCCCATACAGCGTCATCGCCAAAGTCCGGGGAATCGGTGTCGCTGTCATCACCAAAACATGTGGGATAAATTGCTCGTTTTTTGCCCATAGCTTTGCGCGCTGGGCAACACCAAAACGGTGCTGCTCGTCAACAATCGCCAAGCCAAGATTTTGGAATTGGACAATATCTTCCAAGAGTGCGTGCGTACCGATAAGGATTTTCAACTCACCCGTAAGTAAGGTTTCATGGATGACTTTACGGGCAGATTTTTTAGTCGAACCTGTCAGCAAAGCGATTTTCAAACCCATCAGGTCTGCATATTCTTTTAAGCCTTCATGGTGTTGATTGGCCAAAATTTCTGTCGGCGCCATCAGGCAAGCCTGCGCCCCAGAGCTGATGGCAATGAGAATACAAATAAATGCCACCATTGTTTTGCCGCTGCCTACATCTCCCTGGATCAGCCTGTTCATCTGCTTTCCGGATTTCATATCAGCAAAGGCTTCCCTGACAACTCTTTTTTGTGCTTCTGTCAGTTGAAACGGAAGGTGTTCTTTGTAGAATTTAGTCAAAAGGTCAGTCTGGTTCAGAACCTGACCTTTTGACTTTTCGGTTCTTGTCAACTTTAACTTCAGCAGTCTGAGCTGGACAAAGAAAAACTCCTCGAATTTCAGCCTGAACCTGGCCTTTTTGAGGATTTCGGGATTATCGGGAAAATGGATTTGCTTGACTGCTTCTTTTTTTGAAATCAGATTGAAGCGCTGCAGGACTTCCTCTGGTAAGGTTTCCTGAATCTGTGGATAAGCCACCTGAACCAAGCCTTCCATGATTTTGGAAATCCCTTTGGAATCCAAAAATTTGGCCCTGAGTTTTTCCGTAGTAGGATAGACAGGTTGGAAGAAACTCTTTTCCTCCTGCACGGCAGTCACCGGTTCCATCTCGGGATGGGCGATGCTGAATTTCCTTCCGTATTTGTTTGGCTTACCAAAGAAGACAAAAGGAACACCGATGATGAGTTTCTTGATGACCCATTGGATTCCTTTAAACCAAGTAAGTTCCATTTCCCCTGTCTCATCAAAGATGTAGGCCACAAGTCTTTTTCTGTTTCCTTCCCCGATCGTCTCAATTGACCGGATTTTGGCGACTACCTGCACATGCTCCAAGTCCTCGTTGATGTCTTTGATCTTAAAAAACTGCGTCCTGTCCTCATAGCGAAAGGGGTAATGTTGGATCAATTCCCCATAGGTAAAAATGGACAGTTCTTTATTGAAAAGAACTGCTTTTTGGGGACCTACTCCACGGAGGTAATCTATTTTGGTATCAAAAAAGGAGGACAAATTGAAGGTCTTGGTTCAAATGCCAAATTAAGGAGGAAGGAGTGGAATTGCTATAAATTTTATTTTATCCTAAACACAAAGTCTAAATAGACTAAGTTAAAATGAGTGATGTACTTTTTCTCAGACAAATTCTTTAAATTAATCCCTCTTAACCACAGCACATTATGAAAAACATATTTCTTTTTCTCCTCCTTACTTTTTACGCCACGGTTGCATTTGGCCAAAAGAAATCTTCCTCAGACAGGTTTTCAGGTCTTGATTCTGAACTCAATGCTTTACTCAAGGATTGGCATGCAGCCGGATTTGCAGTAGCTGTGGTAGAAAAAGACAAAATCATCTATGCCAAAGGCTTTGGTTATCGCGATTATGAAAATAAGCTCCCGGTTACCACCAATACTAATTTTGCGATCGGGTCAAGCAGCAAGGCATTCACCTCAGGACTTCTAGGCATTTTGAAGGAAGATGGCAAACTCACTTTTGAAGACAGTCCCATCAAGCACATTCCGGAGTTACGGTTCAAAAATGCCGAAATGAACGAGCTCATCACTATTCGGGATATCATGACACACCGAACCGGCTTGCCCAGACACGACATCAGCTGGTACCTGTTTTCGTCCAATTCTCGGGACAGCCTCATACAGCGTATTGCCTATCAGGAACCCTTTGCCAAGGTGCGTGAAAAGTGGTATTACAATAATTTTATGTTTCTTACCCAAGGTGTCATTGCCGAAAGGATAACAGGAAGAAGTTGGGAGGAAAATATCGACCAACATTTTTTTCAACTCTTGGAAATGAAAACTTCAAGTACGGTGATCGACGGCCTAAAAAATGGAGCTGATGCATCCTTTGGCTATATGGTCAAAGACGATTCTGTCATCAAAAAGATGGATTACTATGACATCGCCGCCATGGGTCCGGCAGGAAGCATCAACAGCAACGTGACTGAAATGTCAAACTGGATCATGACTTGGATAGGCGGTGGCAAATTCAAAGACAAACAAATTCTTCCGGAGTCCTATATAAAAGAGGCCATGAGCTCTCAAATGGTCATCAGCGGAGGTGTTCCTGAAAAGGAATTTCCAGACCTGCATATGTCCAACTATGGCTATGGCTGGTTCACATCTTCTTATAAGGGACATTATAGGGTAGAGCATGGAGGCAACATAGATGGATTTTCTGCCAATGTCAGTTTCTTCCCAACAGACAGTATCGGCATCGTAGTCCTTGCCAACCAAAACGGTTCAGTGATTCCGGGTCTGGTGCGCAATATCATCAGTGACAGGGTGCTGAAAGAAACAAGAACCGATTGGAACAAAACCTACAAGGAACGGGCGGACAAAGCCAAAGCTGCCGAAAAAGAAGCTTCTGCATCCAAAACCTCTTCTCAAAAAACCGGAACTAAACCTTCCCGTCTTTTGGTGGAATTTGCAGGAGATTACAGTAATCCGGGCTATGGTTCTTTGGAAGTCTTTGTCAAAAACGATTCTCTTTTTGCCAAGGCAGGGAAAAATAACATGTGGCTGAAACATTACCATTATGACATTTTTAATCCCTATCCAGTAACCGATGGTAAAGTAGATACTGTAGGCTCAATAGGAATCCAGTTCAATTTCAGAACTGGTGACAGTGGGGATATCACCTCTTTTGTGTCCAAATTAGAACCTGCCGTAGACCATATAGAATTCAAAAGAACTCCCAAAGGAGTCATCATGGAAAAAGCCGAACTTGAAAAATATGTGGGTGAGTATGAGTTGGCAGGAATGACTGCCAAATTTTATATCAAAGGAGAAAACACCCTTTACCTCTTTGTTCCCGGCCAACCAGAATATGAGTTACTTCCTCTCGAAAAACACAAGTTCGCCCTGAAGATTGTGGAAGGATACAAAGTGGAATTTGTCGAAGATGAGTCAGGAAATCTGACTGAGGTTTTGTTTGTGCAGCCTAATGGAACATTTAAGGCCAAAAAAAAATAACAGCATCAAAATTCCGTGATGCTATCTTTTGGTAATATCACGGAAATCATTTTTTCAAAGACTCCCCTCGTAAGCATACACTAAAAACCACCTGTTGCCCAGGAGTTCAAACCTGCGTTTGGAAGAAAAGCTGGTTCCTTCGATCCATAGTTTCTGCTCAAAGTACTTTTTTTTCTTCTTCACTTTTGTTTTGAACTTGGTGGTATCCACCTGATAGATCCTGGTTCGCATCAGTTCCCAATTTTCCGGTGTCCAAGCAATTTCCTCATACCCATCGTCAATCAATCCTTGAAGCGGAAACCTGATCCTTGACATCTGAAATGCCGAGTCGCTATGGAATCGCTCATAAAAGACAGCAAAGTCTTCAGGTGGACTGCCTTTGATTTTGGCCATGCTTTTAGGTTTTCTCTGACTGTAACAATCGGAAAAACCCATCACTAAAAAACATAAAAACAAGAAAACAAAAACTTGTTTAAAGTGATTCTTCATTTGACAAAAGCGGAGTAAGGGCGCAAAGGTGATTATTTTATTTACAAAATCAATTGAAGGGAAAATGACCTTTTCCCAAATATTCCTGCAAATTCTATAACAATAATGAAATAATCAATAGGAAGAAGGCGAAATTGTACTATTTTTTGGACCTACTATTCAATAAATCTCATTTTTTCCAATCATATTGATCAAGAAATATAGAAATTGTATTTTCCAAAATACATTTTTGGGTTAAATACTAATAAAAAAACCGACACTGAAAAGGGTCGGTTTAGAAACTGAATTTATAGAATAAATTTTTTACCCGTAAATCTCTTCCAATGCCTGCGCAAGGCGAATCCCGGCTGCAGTCAGCCTTTCCTCAACATGGTGGTAATGCTTGTAGATGTATTCGTATCCTATTCGTCCGTTTTCAGGGATGTCATACATGTCGGGCCTCATTGCTGCCGCTTCTCTCAACCAATCAGCCGGAGTAGTGTTGGTGTATTTTTGGATCAAAACAGGATTGATTCTTTTCTGTAATTCAGTGGCTATTTCTGTATAGCTCATCTTTTTTCCTTCGATCAAGTCGGAATCCCAGATCGCATGGATATTGGTTTCTTTGTTGAAAAAGCTAACCTTTACATCATTTCCTCCACGGTCTCCAGGTTTACCCACATGAAAGGGCTGATGCAAATCTCCGGTGATGTGGATCAGCATGCGCAATTGATCCCTTTCTTCTTCCGGAGAAAGGCCTCCTTTTTTCAGATTTTCTTTGATTCTTAAAAAAGCCTCATACGCATCACCATTTTTTTCTTGGATGGCAGGATCGTATTCCCCATCGGCAGTGGTCACCCAATGCCAGGTATTGGTATAATCATATTTTTTGTCCGAACGGATATTATCCATCCAGACACCGACTCCGGAGATGGATTGCTGCTGAAGAATCTCTTCAACTTTTTTCACAGTCTTTGGTTTCATCTGCCATTCAGCAAGCTTTCCGATTACATAATGTCCGATTGGTCCCCAAGCAAATGATTGGGAAGTCAAACTCAAGAAAACCAATAGCGTCAATAACAGGGATTTGGTGCTTTTCATTTCTATTTTGAAATAAGGTTGAGATACAATAGATGAAAGGTTGAAATATTTGAGAACTAAAGTGAATATAGAATGGAAATGTGGTTGAAATTTTTCGGCTTGTTTAATTAAAATCGTAAATGGATATATTATTTCTAATTATTTCGCGAAGCCTATTTTAACTTTATTTCTATAAAATAATTAAGATTCCAACTCATGGATGGCAATCCAAGCCATCAGGCCCGCGCCGATTTCCATAGCATCTTCATCAATGTCGAAGGTAGGGGTGTGGACTCCTGAGACTATTCCCTTGGCTTCATTTCTTGTGCCCAATCTATAAAAGCAGCCATCAATCTCCTGTGTATAATAGGAGAAATCTTCCGCGGCCATCCAGATATCAAGGTCTACAACGTTCTCCTGACCAAGGTATTGAATGGAAGCCTGCTGTGCTCTTTCCGTCAGTTCCTCAGCATTTTTGAGAAAAGGATAACCCCTTCGTATTTCAAAATCCAATTCTCCGCCCATGCCTTCTACAATACCTTTGGCAATACTGACCATATGTCCATGGGCTTTGGAGCGCCATTCTTCATTCAGCGTGCGGAATGTCCCTTGGATTTTCACCTCGTTGGGAATGATATTGGTAGCGCCAAGTGCTTCAACCCTGCCAAAGGAAAGAACAGAAGGGATTTTTGGTGAGGCATTTCTGCTGACCACTTGCTGCAAAGCCACAATCATATGCGAAGCAATCAATACCGGATCGACCAAAGATTCAGGCATCGCTCCATGACCCCCTTTTCCTTTGACCGTGATGTATAATTCATCTGCGCTTGCCATGTACATTCCTTTACGAAAACCCACTTTTCCCACCGGAATCAAGGGCATGACGTGTTGCCCGATAATTCCTGAAGGCCTGGGGTTTTCCAATGCTTTGTCTTTGATCATCAGGGAAGCGCCTCCCGGGATGAGTTCTTCTCCGGGCTGAAAAATAAGTTTGACCGTTCCTTCAAACTCCTCCTTGATTTCATTCAGGATTTTGGCTGCGCCCAAAAGTGAAGCTGTATGGACATCATGTCCACAGGCATGCATCACACCTGGATTGGTAGATTTGTAGGACACATCATTCAATTCCACAATCGGCAATGCATCCATATCCCCTCGTAGGGCAATGACTTTTTTTCCAGGATTTTTTCCTTCAATGATGGCCAAAAGCCCTGTGCCCGCTTTTTTCTCAATGTTGCTGATCCCGAAACTTTTCAGTTGCTGTTCTACAAATGTAGCGGTTTTGTATTCTTGAAATGAAAGCTCGGGATTGGCATGTAAATGCCTTCTGTTGGCGATAAACTCTGATTTATAAGCAGATGCTAACTCCTTAATTTTGTTATTGACCATCTGTATCCGGTTCAGGAATGACGTATCCTTCTCTCAAAAATCTGTCTTGAATGATTCGGGAGGAAGGAAAATTTTCTTTCAATTGATGGTAATAAGTAAGCGCCTCGATTCGGTTGACAAACTTACCCACCTTGACAAGGTATCTGGGTTGTTGGTATTGCATGTCAGTTTCGAAATCAGGAAAATAAGTGAAAAGGTCATTCCTCGTTTTGAAGGCAAGATCCCTATCCACACCACTATAGACCAATACTGTGTAACCACTCCAATACATTTCAGCTTTATTGGCTTCCTTGATATTATTCAGTGCGATTTCAAGATCCTCATCCGCTGCCAATACCTTTTCATTTCCAATGGGCGCAGTTTCTACTTTGGCTACTTGTTCCTCCAAGCTGGGAAAAGAAATCCTCGAACTACTCAAATCTTCCTGATAACTTTCAAATTCACTTGAAGGTGTAGGGTTTTTCTTGATGAGCGCACAAGAATTCATCAAAAATACCGGAAATATCAAAATCAGGAGTGACCTTTTCATGATGCTTTTGTTAATGTTCTATGACCACACATTTTCCTGCTGCGACGTCTTGCTCCACACTTTTAAACTTGACGTCCTTCACCACTTTACCGTCGGGATATTGTACTGATACTTTGTCATTTCGTCCATATACCTTGTCGGATTTCCTCGGGGCGACGACCTGAGGTGGTGCTGTTCTATTGGCAACAGCTGCGGCTGATTGTCTGCCTCCACCCGGATTTAAGCTGCTACCCACTTCCTCTTTGGAAGCTTTCACGTGGCTATCATCTCTTCTCGGCGCTTGGGCTGCCTTGACCTGACTTGGGTCTTGGGCTGGCAGATCTGCCTTGGCAATAAATGAAATGGTATCCTCATTTAGTTTACCCACAAAGCGCTTGAACATCTCAAAAGCTTCAAACTTATAAATCAACAAGGGATCCTTTTGTTCATAAACTGCATTCTGTACCGATTGCTTCAAGTCATCCATGTCACGAAGATGTTCTTTCCAGTTTTGGTCAATGATGGCCAAAGTGACATTTTTCTCAATATTTCTGATCAAATCTCTTCCCTCATTCTTCACTACTGAATCGAGGTTGACAATCACCCCAATCTGCTTAAAACCATCAGAAATCGGCACCATGATTTCTTTGACAGTAGCACCCCTATTGGTATGGACATCTTTCAAGACAGGGAGGGCTTTGTTGACAATGGTTTCGTTCTTGCCTACATAATGCTGGTAAGCAGCATCAAATAGCTGCTGGGTCAGGACTCCTGTTTCTTTGGATTTCAGGTCTTCGGCACTGAATGGATGGTCAATTCCCAAAGAACTGAAGATGTTCATCCTCAGGTTATCGGCATCTTCGGTGGATTTACCCATCTGAATGAGATCAAAGCAGACATCATACATGATATTGAGGATATCCAATTCCAGACGTTCTCCTTTGAGTGCATTTCTCCTTCTTTTGTAAACCACCTCTCTTTGGGAATTCATGACATCGTCATATTCCAAAAGTCTTTTTCTTACGCCAAAGTTATTTTCCTCCACTTTTCTTTGGGCTCTTTCGATGGATTTGGTAATCATCGAGTGCTGGATGACTTCACCTTCCTCCAAGCCCATGCGGTCCATGAGTTTTGCGATCCTGTCCGAACCGAACATACGCATCAGGTTATCTTCCAAGGAGACAAAGAACTGCGAAGAGCCCACATCCCCCTGACGACCGGAACGTCCTCGAAGCTGACGGTCAACACGTCTTGACTCATGTCTTTCAGTACCTACGATGGCAAGACCCCCTGCTTTTCTTGATTCAGGAGTCAGCTTGATATCTGTTCCTCGTCCTGCCATGTTGGTAGCAATGGTCACCGTTCCTGGTTTTCCTGCTTCCGCCACGATGTCAGCCTCACGGGCATGTTGCTTGGCATTCAATACTTGATGCTGGATTTTTCGGATGGTAAGCATCCTACTCAATATTTCCGAAATTTCAACAGACGTAGTACCCACCAAGACAGGTCTTCCGGCTGTGGTCAATTCGACGATTTCATCCGCTACAGCATTGAATTTCTCTCTGACGGTTTTGTATACTTTATCTTCTTTATCTTCCCTGATGATGGATCTGTTGGTAGGAATAACCACTACATCCAATTTGTAAATTGTCCAGAATTCCCCAGCTTCCGTTTCCGCTGTTCCGGTCATACCAGCAAGCTTATGGTACATCCTGAAGTAATTTTGAAGTGTGATCGTCGCATAGGTCTGCGTGGCATCTTCTACTTTCACATTCTCTTTGGCTTCTATCGCCTGATGGAGACCGTCAGAGTATCTTCTTCCTTCCATGACACGGCCTGTCTGTTCGTCCACGATCTTTACCTTTCCGTCTACCAAAATATATTCGGTATCTTTCTCAAACATACAATATGCCTTGAGTAATTGGTTGACAGTATGGATCCTTTGCGCTTTCACTCCATAGTCCTTGATCAGCTCTTCTTTCCTGATGAGCTTTTCTTTGTCGTCGATGTCTGGATTTTTCTCCATTTCGGCGATTTCCATACCGATATCAGGAAGGATAAAGAATGTCGGATTTTCATTCTTTTGGGTAATGACCTCGATGCCGTTGTCCGTAAGTTCTATGCCATTGGTCTTCTCTTCAATAGTAAACAAAAGAGGCTGATCCGCCTCCGGCATCATCCTTTTATTGTCTTGGAGGTAATAGTTTTCTGTTTTTTGGAGAATTACCCTGATTCCTGGCTCTGATAGAAATTTGATCAAAGGCTTGTACTTTGGCATGCCCCTGTAAGCCCTGAAAAGTGGCAGACCCGCGTCTTTTTCATTGCCTTCTTGAATCAATTTTTTTGCTTGGTTGAGGTATCCCTGCACAAGCTTTCTCTGCTCATCCACAAGGGTAGAGACCCTTGGCTTCATTTCCATAAACTCATGTTCATCGCCACGGGGAACAGGACCTGAAATAATCAATGGCGTCCTCGCATCATCAATCAAAACAGAGTCAACTTCATCAATCATGGCATAATGATGCTTGCCCTGAACCAAGTCACCGGCTTCTCTCGCCATATTGTCTCTTAGGTAATCAAAGCCGAATTCGTTATTTGTCCCATAAACGATGTCACTGGCGTAGGCTTTTTTCCTAGCTTCTGAGTTGGGTTGATATTTATCTATACAGTCGACAGAAAGGCCGTGGAATTCAAAAAGCGGCGCATTCCATTCGGAGTCTCTTTTAGCCAGATAATCGTTGACCGTGACGATATGCACGCCCCTTCCGGAAAGGGCATTGAGGTAAGCAGGAAGTGTAGACACCAAGGTTTTTCCTTCACCTGTTGCCATTTCTGCGATTTTCCCTTTATGAAGGACCATACCGCCTATCAGCTGAACGTCGTAGTGGACCATATCCCATACCACTTCAGTCCCGGCAGCCATCCACTTATTATGCCAAACGGCATCTTCACCCTGGATTTCAATATTTGCCTTTTTGGCAGCAAGTTCTTGGTCTCTCAAAGTAGCCTTAACTACCAACTTGCCGTTTTCTTTAAATCTTCTCGCAGTTTCTTTAACTACTGCAAAAGCATCTACCAATACTTTTTCAAGTACTACTTCCAAAGCCTCGTCTCTGGATTTCTCGGTTTTTTCGATTTCAGTAAATAAGGCATCTTTTTCATGGACCTTGTCCGGTGCCAAGGCTTGGATTTTTTCCCTGAAAGCGGCTATTTTATCATCAAAAGGCTTTAAATCCGCATTGATAATGGCTTTGATTTCTTCAGTTTTAGCCCGTAATCCTTCATCACTGAGGCTTTGCAATTTCTTAAAGGCATCATTGATCAAGGGAACTTTGGGACTCAATTCCTTTACATCTCTATCTGACTTCGTCCCGAAAACCTTTGCCAGTCCTTTGGCTATAAAATCTAACATATTGTATTTTGTATCTAATAGGGGGTAAAATTACTTCGTTTTTCTTAATTAATATAATCAACAGTAAGATATGAGTGCTGAGTTTGGAAGATCAATAAAGTTTCCAAACACCAAATTCAAAGATTAATCTAAATTTCAATCCTTCCTTCAAACACCTGCACTGCCGGTCCTACAAGCCAAATATCCCGAAATCCGCCTTCGCTACTTTCGGTGAACTTAACTTTCAGCTTTCCTCCGGGGGTATTGATCTTTACTTCTTGCAACTTATGCTGATGGCCATAGACCAAGGCACAGGCTGTAACTCCCGTCCCACAGGAAAGGGTTTCATTTTCAACTCCCCTTTCATAAGTCCTCACCTGGATTTCATCTTGTCCCAAAGGGGTGACAAAATTGACATTGGTTCCTTTTGGGGCGTACTCTTGGCTGAACCGGATTTCTTTTCCCTCTTCGAATACGGGATAAGCATCAACATTTTCTACAAATCTCACATGGTGAGGAGATCCTGTATTGACAAAATAATCCCTTCCTGAATTTTCAAGGCCTGGGACAGGACGCATTTCCAATTCTATCCAATCGCCGACAACTATCGCCTGATGTACACCGTCTATGGCGAGAAAACTGGTTTTTTGGTCAATGATTCCCAAAAACCTTGAGAAAGCAACCGCACACCTCGCCCCGTTTCCGCACATGCTTTGAGAGCCGTCTGCATTGAAGTAGACCATTTCGAAATCATGGTCTTCGGCATCCCTTATCAAGATCAATCCATCAGCGCCAACTCCGAATTTTCGGTCGCAGAGTTTTTGGATCAGTGAAAGGTCCTTATCCGGAAAAACGTCAGCCCTGTCATCTATTATCACAAAATCGTTGCCGGTTCCCTGGTATTTATAAAATGAAATTTCCATATCCATTGCCCTTGATTGAAAGGAATTGGTTGTTTTCAAAAACCAAACCAAGATATTTTGGTTTTACAAACATAAACATCTTGTCACAAAATCAGACTTATTGTCTGCTTTTAGGTTTCATTATCTGGTTGAATTGGTTAACTTGGACGTCTAATCAATTTTGAAAATTCATTAAAAGAAAAAATATTCCTATATGAAAAACACGAGTTACAAAGTTTCAAGAAGAACTTTTATCAGTCATAGTTCCAAGGCGACTTTTGCCTTGGGTATTGGGAGTTCCTTGATTGGCTCAGCATTTTTGACCGCTTGCGGTGGAGAAGGAGAGGAAACTGAAGAGGCTAAAATCTTACTCAGTACAGGTTTTGCGCAGACACCACTTGGTTATGATTATGCAGCGCTTGAGCCACATATTGATGCCATGACCATGGAGATTCATTACACCAAGCATGCTGCAGCTTATGCCAAAAACCTTGGTGAGGCAGCATCGGAAGAAAGTGTGGATGTCAGCAAGCCTCTAGAAGAGGTCATGATGAATATTTCAAAATATTCGACAAAAATGAGAAACAACGGAGGGGGACATTATAACCATGAACTCTATTGGAAAATCATGTCACCGACAGGTGGTGGAGAACCAACAGGAGATTTATCTGAAGCTATCAACGGCGCATTTGGAAGCTTTGCAGATTTCAAAACCAAATTCGAAGATGCAGGTAAAGGCAGGTTCGGTTCTGGTTGGGCATGGCTGGTGCTTGACAAAAACAACTTACTCCAGATAGGAAGTACACCAAACCAAGACAATCCTTTGATGGACATTTCGGAATTTCAGGGAATTCCTTTGATCGGGGTGGATGTGTGGGAACATGCCTATTACCTCAATTACCAGAACAGAAGACCTGACTACCTATCAGCATTCTGGAATGTAATTGACTGGAAAACAGTCGGAGACAGGTACAATACCCTTGTCAAGGGAGCTTAAAATATTAAGACAAAACTTATCAAAGAAACGGGGTTTTGCGGCTCCGTTTTTTTATTTTGCAGCATTCAATTCATTCAAATAATATTACAATGCAAGATCCCAAAAGCCTCACATCGGTCGCCGCTTTCCATCAGACATTCAAACACCCGATTTTATCCGAGCCACAGATACCCGAGGCCAAGCGTTGTCAACTTAGAGTATCCCTGATTGCTGAGGAATTGAAAGAACTGGAAGAAGGGATCAAAAACAATGATATCGTAGAAATTGCTGATGCACTTTGTGATATCCAATACGTACTTTCAGGAGCCATTTTGGAATTTGGATTAGCTGACAAATTCAAGGCTTTGTTTGATGAAGTACAGCGCTCCAATATGAGCAAAGCCTGTAAAACAATAGCTGAAGCAGAACAAACAGTAAGCCATTACCAAAATCAGGGGGTCGATTGTCATTACGAAAAAGAAGGAGAACTTTACCTTGTATTTCGCAAAGAAGACCGAAAAACATTGAAATCCATCAATTACTCACCCGCAGATTTGAAAGCAATAATTGATCTGAACTATTGATTTCTTAAGTTAATTATCCTTAATATTATAAAACAAACTGTTAACTATTCGGAAATACGAGCAAATTTGGCCAACTTGTGAAAGATTTAAAATCCTATTTATCAGTGAATTTTATTTTAATCACCCAATCCACAGCCCTAATTTTACTTATATCATTAAAAAACGGAAGATTACCTAATCACAATTTATGAATACATCCTTAAAGTTTCTTGACTCAGGAAACTCTTTGTTCTTTGTCACCGTCAAAAAAAGAGTAGATGACTATTTCAAAGCCAACAATATATCAAAGTACGCCAATACAGCCATGGTTCTCAAGACGGTGGTCTACCTTACTTCCTTTGTCGGGCTTTATTTCCTGATCTTATTTGAAGTTTTTCCTACCATTGTATCTCTCTTTTTGGCAATAGCTTTGGGAATGAACATGGCATTTATCGGGTTCAATGTCTGCCATGATGCCCTACACGGCTCCTATTCCAAAAATGCATTTGTCAATAAATCCCTTGGTTTCCTTTTCAATATCATTGGAGCAAACGTGTATGTATGGAATATCACGCACAACAAAGTCCACCATACTTATACCAATATCATCGGTCATGATGGAGACTTGGACGTCGCTCCCGGTTTGGTCAGGGTTTCACCTGAAGAGCCAATCAAAGCCATTCACAGGTACCAACACATTTATGCTTTCTTTCTTTATTCTTTGGCCTCTTTGTCATGGTTTTTCAGAAAGGATTACGTGAAATTTTTCCAGAAAACCATTGGTTCTCATGTCAACAAGCATCCAAAAATTGAATACTTCAATCTCTTTTTTTACAAATTTGTCTACTACGCGTTGTTTATCATTATTCCTTTAGTGGTAATGGACATCACTTGGTGGCAGTTTACTATCGGTTTTTTAGTGATGAATTTCGCTGAGGGATTGGTATTGGGATTGGTATTCCAATTGGCACACTTGGTTGAAGATACTGAAATGCCGAATCCACAAGGTGATGAAAACATCGAAGAAACTTGGGCTGCCCATCAAATGCGCACAACGGCAAATTTTGCAAGAAAGAATCCTGTAGTAAATTTTCTCTGTGGTGGATTGAATCTACAGGTGGAACACCACCTTTTCCCAAAAATCTGTCACATCCATTATGTGGAAATTTCAGAAATCGTCAAAGAAACCGCAGAGGAATTTGGCTTGCCGTATAATGAAAATGCCACTTTCGGTTCTGCCTTGAAATCCCACTATGATTTTCTGAAAGCTGCAGGAAGGGTTTCGGAAAAAGTAGAAGTATCGAAGAAAATTGAGGTAATGGCTTAGAATTGAAATTCTAATTTAATCCTATAAAAAAATCCCGGTCAGATATTCCTGCCCGGGATTTTTGCTATTTATAAAATGGGGTCAACCGAAGTTCTTCATCGCATGATGCGCAGCCCTTGCTGCAAAAGCCATATATGTCAATGATGGATTTTGGGTAGACGTAGATGTCATGGATGCGCCGTCAGTCACGTAGACGTTTGGAACTGCATGAAGCTGATGGTTGCCATTGAGTAAGGAGGTCTTCGGATCTTTTCCCATGCGCACGCCGCCCATTTCGTGGATATCGAGACCCGGCGCTCTCTTGTCATCACGGGTTTTGATATTGGTGAAGCCTGCTTTTTCAAACATCTCTGTCATCTGCTCCAGATAATCCTTGATCATTTTCTCATCGTTGTCATCATAATCCACATTGATTTTCAACTGAGGCATGCCAAAAGGATCCTTTGCATTGGGATCCAAAGCGACATAATTGCTTTCTTTAGGAATTGTCTCCCCCATCATATGGGAATTTACCCTCCAAGGACCATATTTATCCGGATTCAGGATATTCTCTTTCAATTCCATGCCGATCCCGCTTTGGTCAGCATAACTTCCCCTATTGGCTCCGAATCCGGCTGCATAGCCACGGAGAAAATCTGTTTCCTGTTTTTTGAGATTTCTGAATCTTGGGAAATAGCCAGAAGTAGGTCGGCCACCTTGGGTGGTGTATTCTTGGTGGCCTTCATAATCTGCATTGATACCTGCCCTGTAATTATGGAAAGCCACATATTTACCCAAGAAACCACTGTCATTGCCTAATCCGTTTGGAAAACGGTTGGAGGTGGAATTCAACAGGATGAGGTTGGTGTTTAATGCTGCTGCATTTACAAAAATGACCTCAGCATAATATTCTTCCATTTCTTTGGTATGGGCATCGATTACCCTGACTCCAGTTGCCTTCCCTTTCTCTTCATCATAAATAATAGAATGGACAACAGCATCTGTCCGCAAGGTCATGTTTCCAGTCTTTTTTGCCCAGGGAATGGTAGAAGAATTGGCTGAGAAATATCCACCAAATGGACAGCCTCTTTGACAAAGATTTCTGCTTTGGCATTTGGCTCTTCCTTGTTGTGCGTAATAATCGAAGTTGCCGGTGATATGTGCACAGCGCGCCAAAATCATGTGGCGCTCATCTCCATAATGCTCCTTGAGTTTGCCTTGAAAATACTGCTCTACAACATTTAGAGGAAAACCCGGCAAAAATTCACCATCAGGTAAACTGGCCAAACCGTCTTTGTTGCCTGATACCCCTGCAAATTTCTCCACATGGCTATACCAAGGCGCTAAATCTTTGTACCTGATCGGCCAATCCACTGCGAAACCGTCTCTTGCCGGACCTTCAAAATCAAAGTCGGACCAACGCTGCACCTGTCTTGCCCAAAGCAGGGATTTTCCTCCTACCTGATAGCCTCTGATCCAGTCAAAAGGCTTTTCCTGAACATAAGGATGTTCGTTGTCTTTGACAAAGAAATGAGCGGCATCCTCTCTGAAGGCATAGCATCGGCTGACTATTGGATTTTCTTTCTGAATTTCCTGAGTGATCTGACCCCTATGTTCAAACTCATAGGGGAGCATATTTGTAGTAGGATAATCCTTGAGGTGTTTGACATCCCGGCCTCTTTCGATGACGAGTGTTTTTACGCCATGTTCAGTCAGTTCCTTTGCTGCCCAGCTTCCACTCAATCCAGAACCGATGACGATAGCCTGAAAGGTTCTTTCTTTTACTGCATCTATATTGAGATTAGCCATTGATTCTTTCGGGTTTGAGGTCTGAGATTAATACTGCTCCCTGATAATCCCCGGGAATCAGGGAATAGGGTTTCACTTGGGTTTGGATGTATTCGGACATCATAAATCCCTGTATAGTGAAGCGCTTGGCCATACCGATAAATTCTTTTGTGGTTTTCTGAGGATCTTCAGGTTGGGTGTTTTCAGCAATTTCTAATTCCAAAGCAGCTTTGACCACGGATTCTTTTCCCGCCTGATCCAACTTTGAAAAAATACTCCCTCCACTTTTTTTGCTGAAGTCATCAAATCCCTGCAGACCCTGCATAAAGGATTTTTGCCCTTCTGCATCAATGCAATCATTGACCATGACGAGGATAAAGTCTTGCACTTCTATGTCTGCAGCACTTTTGATCGTTCCTGCAGGGATAATGGTTCCTGCAATTTCTTTCAAAAGCTGTTGGAGCGAAGGCGTGACTTGGAGATTTTGGTAGGCAGCGAGGATGTCTTCCTTGGAGAAATCACAGGAAGGAACCAACACCAGTCCACCTGTAATCATAGCAAGGCTCCGCAGGGCGTCTCTTCTTTTCATGGTAAGGTCATTAGGGTTTTAAAATAATTCATGTGAAAAAGGTAAAACGATTTAGGGGAATTTCATAGTGTATTTATATAAAGAGAATGTGGGCAAAATGGATAAATAAAATCTTATTTTAAAATTGTGGAGGTTCTCTACTTTTTAACCTGGAAAAACGAGTCTAAAAATTATTTACCACTCTTTTTATTTCAACTCTTGGTGTACCAAAATTTATCAATAAGCCAAAATTCATGTCGCAGGCTTTCAGATAATTTAATATTTGGGCAAGGTGAATGTCGTCCAATGCTTTGATAGCTTTTAATTCCAAAATGATTTTATTTTCCACTAATAAATCTGCAAAATATTCTCCCACTACCTTATCCTCATAAAAGACCTCCAAGGGATATTGCTGCTTGACATTCAACCCACTTTTTGTTAATTCATAGAATAAGGCATTTTGATAAACTTTTTCCAAAAAACCATTTCCCAAAGTGTTTGAAACTTTGAAGGATTTTCCGATTATTTCCTTAGTGATTAAATTAATATCGTCCATTTTACCCAAATTTTTGTGAGATTAAAAATATCAAACAAATTCAATTTGATTATTGAATTAGTCGACTAATGTGGTTTAGGAAAAAAAATTCAGCCACAGATTTACACGGATGCTTGGAATAATTCATCATCCTTCTTTCCAAAATCGTTTCTATTACACATCTCTAAAATAAAGGAAATTGATAATGAGGTCGATCTTTCTATCTGTGTTCAACTGCGATAATCAGTGGTGAAACAAAAATTTTACCGCAGATGGACACAGATTTAAACAGATGCATGGAATAATTCATCATCCTTCTTTGCAAAACCGTTTCTATCACAAACCTCTAAAAGAAAGGAAATTAGATAAGGAGGTTGATCTTTCTATCTGTGTTCATCTGTGAAAATCTGTGGTTAAAAAATTAAACCCTCACTTCGTCAATACTCCTACCTCAGCAAAAGCTGCAGGTTGGTTATCTGTCGTTGTAAGGGATTTGAGTTTGATAAACTTCACTTCGGAAGAAGCGAATCTTACAGTTTGCTCGATGGGATTGTTCTTGATGTTTGAAAACTCCCCGGAAGTCAAAGTCTTCCAGGTTTTCCCATCCGCACTTCCCTCAAAAACATACTTCGAAATGACCCCGCTCATAAACCTATTCTGTGGAGGCCAATAGGTAAATCCATTGATAGTGATAGATTCCCCCAAGTCAATGACCACCTCATTTTTGTCACTTTTCCAAAAAGTCTGTGGGTCTTCATCAATGGCTTTTACTGCGTTCGGGTCAGAATTCATAACTTTCCATTTGGCTTTGGGAATGTCAAAGTTATGAACCACTGTTTCGCTTTTCTTCCCACTTTGGCCATCAAAGGCGATCGCTTTGACTGTAGTCGGTTCAGAAACAAGCATGGGATTCTCATACTTGGAGCTGTTTTCATTGGGTTCTGAACCATCCAAAGTATAAAATATTTCCACTCCTTTTTCAGGAACTGAAAGTGTAACTTCTCCGGACGTTGACCTTTTGAAATCCGGTTCAGTGACGAGTTTTGGTGCGTAAAATATTCCAATATTGGAAATCGTAGGACTGGCTTTTGCATCGGTGATGGTAAACCGAACTTGCATTGCCAGAATATCATCAAACCTCAAAATCCTTTTGATTCCCACTGTGGTTCCATGATAGATTTCCTCCCAACCGTTTTCAGTTTCCACTTCTAATGTAAAAGACTTGATGCGTTGGCCTAGTGGAATATATTCCTGAACCACAAATCTGTTGATCAAAGTAGGTTCTGCCAAAGTCAAAACAATACTGCTTTCAATCACCCCATCTTCTGTGGCCCAATAACTTTCCTTGTCCTCATCGATCACATTTTCTATCTCAAATCCTTTTCCCCTTTCGTTGCTAGCCGAAACCTCGTCAGTTTTGGCCAAGTCTACAGCAAAGTCTTCCTTGATCTTGTCCGCCAGTTTCATGATTTGCTCCACGTCTTTTTCATGGATCAAACCACGCCTGTCGACAGGGAAGTTGATCAGCAAAGAACTATTTTGGCCGATGCTTTTGTAATAAATCTCCAGCAACTGAGGCAGCGTCTTGACTTTGTGGTCTTCGTATTCATGGTAATACCATCCGGGTCTGATGGAAACATCCGACTCCGCCGGAACCCAATGCGTTCCATTTTCTTGGCCTGAAGCAAATCTCTCCGGATAGTCAGGCATCCCGGCGTAAACAGAATCCCGCATCAAGTTGCCCCAAGTGGTCTCGTATGCAAACCCATGTTCATTGCCAACCCAACGTACGTCGGGTCCACCATCGCTGAACATCACGGCTCCGGGCTGTAATTCGCGGACAAGGTTATAGGTGTTTTCCCAATCATAGTAAGTCAACTTATCCACTGTCCGGACTTCATTGGCACCGCCATAATACCCATCTCCACCATTGGCCCCATCAAACCAAACTTCAAAAATATCTCCATAATTGCTCAGCAATTCGGTCAACTGATTTCGCATGTAGGTGATGTATTCCGGTTTGCCATAGTCGGCATGGTTGCGGTCCCAAGGGGAATAATAAATCCCGAATTTCAGCCCGTATTCCTTACAGGCATCCGACAGTTCACGGATCAGGTCACCCTTGCCATCTCTCCAAGGAGAGTTTTTGACAGAATGCTCAGTGTATGCTGAAGGCCAAAGACAAAAACCATCATGGTGCTTGGCGGTAATGATGATTCCTTTCATGCCGGCGTCCTTGACTACTTTTGCCCACTGTCTTGTATCCAAAGCGGTAGGGTTAAATGCTGAAGGTTGCTCATCTCCCATTCCCCATTCCATGTCCGAAAAAGTGTTCATGTTGAAATGGACAAAGGCATAATACTCCAGCTCATGCCAGGCCAATTGTTTTTCAGATGGAACAGGTTCTACAGGAGCTGGAGGGGTTATTTCTTTGCCTTCACAGGCCAAAAGAATCAAAATAGGGAGGAGGTATTTTTTCATAGGAAACTTATCTGACATGAATATTAACAAAAAATCCTGTGTCCGAAAAAAATTATGTACCA
>NZ_CDSBKL010000034.1:0-19923 GCF_977115555.1 Aquiflexum sp. | reverse complement strand
TTGAATTCAGGCAAACTGTCAAACATATCCAACCTGATGGATTCCACTGCAAACAATGGGATTATACCCACGATCGATTTAAGCTTCATCACTTTGGGTTCCTTTCCGGGTAGATGGAAAATATCAAAATAGAAGTTCTCTTCTTCATTCCAAAGGCTGATTTTTTCTCCTGAAATATTGTTCATGGCTCCCGCGATATATAGGAAATGTTCCAAAAATTTCATCGCAGTGAATTGGTAGGTCTTGTTGAATTCACAAAGGTCGAGGGAAATCCGCATCATATTCAATGAAAACATGGCCATCCAGGAAGTGGCATCTGCCTGTTCGAGTTTTCCTTTGTAATGGTGTGCATGCGACCTGTCTATGACTGAGATATTATCCAACCCAAGAAATCCGCCTTCGAAAATATTCTTTCCGTCACTGTCTTTTTGATTGACCCACCATGTGAAGTTAATCATGAGTTTGTGAAAAGCCCTCTCCAGAAACTCCTGATCACCTTTGCCATCCCTCATCTTCTTGTCTATCTGGTAGACCCTTTGGACTGCATAGGCATGTACCGGAGGATTGACATCGCTGAAATTCCACTCATAAGCCGGAATCTGTCCATTGGGATGCATGTAGGATTCATTCAAAAACAGCAACAGTTGGTCTTTGGCAAAATCGGGATCAATCCTCGAAATCGGAATACAATGGAAAGCTGAATCCCAGACAGCATACCAGGGATATTCCCATTTATCAGGCATAGAGATGATATCCTGATTGTATAAATGCCTCCAGTCACTGTTGCGTCCTTTTTTTCGCTCTTTGGGTGGAATGTATCTTCCTGCATCTCCTTCCAGCCAGCGTTCGACATTATAATAATAAAACTGCTTGCCCCACATCATGCCGGCATATGCCTGTCGTTGGACCAAACGCATGTCATCATCTTTGACACGGTGTTGGATTTCGGCGTAGAATTCATCAGCATCTCGTTGTCTTTCTTTCAGGATTTCGTCACATTGCGCGATTCCTGAAGCCGATTTTTGATGCATCATCCTAAACTTGACCACACTTGAACCTCCTGCAGGGATAGTCAGTTTGTAGATTGCGGCTGCCTTTGTCCCATAATTTGAAGGATTCAAATATTGTGAATATCTGTGTACTACGTAATCGTTGATTGCATCTTTCAGGTATTTTTTATCATTTGGGATATGGTATAGCCGTTCTCTGTTGGTTTCATTGTCGCAAAACTTGATGTCGGGATTCCCATCGAAGCTTATGAAATAATTTCCGTTTTTGGGTGAAAATGCTTTAATACCATTTTCTTCAACTTTTGAAAGCTTGGGCATAAATGGTTCATGTCCGGTATGCCAGGTCTTTCTAAACCAAAAGGTTGGCATCACCCATATTTCCGCGTTTTCTTTGCCCCGGTTATGGATAGTGGCAAACCCTGAAATATCCTCCACGTCCCTTTTGGCATACTCTATAAAAATGTCAAAGTAAGCATCATCGTCAAAAATCCCTGTATCAATGATTTCAAATTCAGGGTCGTTTTTGCTTCTTTTTTTATTTTCTTCCTTGATCAGGGAATAAGGAAATTCATTCTGCGGGTATTTGTACAGCATTTTCATATAGCTGTGGGTTGGCGTAGAATCAAGGTAGTAGTAAAGTTCTTTTACATCTTCCCCATGATTTCCCTGTGGCCCTGTCAGTCCAAAGAGGCGCTCTTTAATGATCGGATCTTTGCCATTCCAAAAAGCCCAGGCAATACAAAGATTTTGTTTGTGATCGGAGATGCCTCCGATACCTTCTTCGCCCCATCTGTAAGCCTTGCTTCGGGCTTCATCGTGGGTGACATTATCCCAGGCAGCACCATTGGGACTGTAGTCTTCCCTCACAGTTCCCCATTGTCTTTCTGTAAGGTAAGGTCCCCATTTTTTCCAATGTTTTTTTCCGTCACGGTCTTCCTCAAGCCTTAATTTCTCTGTATTCATTGATGCGTTTTCCTGATTGCCAGAACCGAATTTACCATTTTTTGTGTTTCTTGGTTCAGGAAAAGTCAATATGAAGAACTATTTTTTGAAGTTTTTTTTACCGCAATCGTTTTAAATCACACTTTGTCAGTGTATTAATTTCAGCGATTTTCTTTTGCTGAATAAATAGTTTCCTTAAATCTTAGAAAAATTAACAATAGTGCAAGAAATCTCAAGAAAAAGAAGGTTCTATTCGCTTTTTGCCCTTGTTCACATTTACAGAAAAATCCTCCTTCTCATTTTCTTTATTGAAAGAATTTTGCATGGCATGCTCCAATCTATATTGGAAACTGTCGATCCAATCTTGGTTTTGATTTTTTTGAGGTGACTTAAACATCAAAACCGTTTCGAATTTTTGAAAGTCAAATGATTTTGAAATGATTCCTACACCTGATATTTTAGCGTCTAGTGCATTACATGCTTGCTCATATTGGCCTTTTACCGGAACCATCATAACGAATTTGCCAAGGTACATGGCTTCGCATACAGACTCAAAACCTGCCGTAGAAAGGAGTCCTTTGCATGCTGACATTTTTTCTAAAAAAAGCTTGTCATCAACAAGGTGAATGGTAAGATTTGGCAAAGGTTGTTGGACTTTAGGTTCGTCTTTCTTATCCCAAAAGGCTTCAATTTTGATTTCAGGATTATTTTTAGCTTCTGTGATAACTTCTTCAGCATACCCTGGATTGACCATATAGGCTAAGAAAAAGTCACCTTCGGTCGGTCTGAGATTTTTAACTTCTTTTCTCAGCAAAGGAGGAAGCACATGCAGATTCTTGATTTGATGCGGGGGTAAACTCCTGAAAGAAAGTGCCAAAATCGAATCGGCGCCCATAGAGGTGATGTGGGTATTGATTTTGAAAAGTAGTTTCTGAAGAGGTTGGCCTTGTGCAAATGGGAACTCAGGGTGGTGGATGAGGTACTGATGTCCGATGACCCAAAACTGACAATCCGGTCTGTACAGCGCATTGTAAATTCCTCCCAAAACATCATAGAAATTCAAGATGACATCCGGTCTGTGCTTTTTTACCAATTGGTCAATACGGTCAAGGCTGTTTTTAAAAGCTTTTGATTTCAATAGGTTAAACCAAATGGTTTTTCGGAGGTTGATGGATTTTTGCGATTTGTCTGTCTCAAAGTTTGGACTATCAAAGAGAAAAATAGGTGTCTGTATATTTTTTGAAACAAATTCGGGGATTTCCCTTCTTTGGCTTTTCCCGATACCTACAGCACATACTTCGTGCCCCATTTCGCCAAGTATCTGGAACATGGAAATAGCCTGCGTCATGTGCCCGCGGCCTTCCCCTTGGATAATAAATAAGAATTTCAATTTAGAAGAAATTGGGAATCTTGATGTCATTATCAAACTTATTGAAGGCCACTAATTTCAATTCAGGAATAGTTTCTGAAGGAGTCTTTTCATGTCCCTGTTTTACTTTGAAATCTATCTCATTATAGAAAATCAGCTGCCAGTTTCCATCATGGTCTTCTGCCAAAGCGCTCATAGTCTCGACCCAGTCACCTGAATTGAGGTAGGTGATACCCTCTATGGATCTGTTTTCGGCTTTGTGGATATGCCCGCAGATGATCCCATCACAGCCTTTTGATTTGGCCATTTTTGCCAACTCTTCCTCATATTGGTCAACATAGGAAACGGCAGTTTTTACCTTTCCCTTGATATATTGGCTCAGGGAAAAATATGGCAGTCCCCGCTTTCTTCTGTGGTAATTCACCAGCCTGTTGAGCCACAAAAGGAAAGTGTAGCCCACATCTCCCAAATAGGCTATCCACCTTAGGTTAGTGGTAATACTGTCAAAAATATCCCCATGTGTGATAAAATATTTCTTTCCGCAGCTCTCATAAATCATATCTGCCTGAATGGAAAGATTTCCAATCTGAAGGGGAAGTATCTGATCCAAAAAGTCATCATGATTGCCTCGGAGGTAGTACACCTTGGTGTGGTCGTCCTCCATCATTTTGAGCATTCTGTTGAAAAAGCGGGTATGCTTCCGCTTCCATGAGCCGGACTTTTTCAGTTGCCAGCCGTCGATAATGTCTCCGTTGAGGATGAGGTTTTCACAAGTATATTGCTTGAGAAACCTTGCCACCTCTTTGGCCTTTGATCCCTTGGTGCCAAGATGCACATCCGAGATGACGATAGTTTTAAATTTGGTTTTCAAATGGATTTGCTTTTTCCAAATTTAAAAACCGCCTATAAACTGGTTATGAAAAGGGTGTTATGAAAATGAGAATATTTTAGTATTTTAGTTTTTATTTGTAATTAGAAAGTTAAGAAAAGGTTAAATCGGCTGCTAAATTACTTTTCTAGCCAATTAAAAAGATAGAAATAATGCCTAAAAACTACCTATATGTTCCAAAACCATGCACAAAAAAGGATAGGATTTTTTCTGATAGCAAGAATGGCTTTGACTGCAGTATATGTCAAAAAGAAGTCTTGGATTTTAGGACTACTGATAGGGAAAAAGTATTATCGAAAGTAAAAGAAACTAGTACTCCAACTTGTGGAATTTTTAAAAAAGAGCAGCTACATCAAGGAAAATTAAAGATTCCTTCAAATTTATTTTTTAGGATAGCAATGCCTGCAATCGCATTGGTTTCTAATCCCGAATCCACAGAAGCTATGCCCGTTCATAAGGTGGAGGTTTTTCATCACTCTGATTGTTTTTCACAACAAGCAAATAAACAAAAGGAAAGCGTCGTCCAAAAGTACAAGATCACTGGGTTTGTGTATGCTGACGATGATAAGTCACCTTTGGCCGGTACAGCAATTAGGATCTTGGGAACCGATAAAATGGTTTCGGCAGGGCTTGATGGGAAATTTTCATTTGAAATTGAAGCAGAGTTGGATACCACTTTGGAGATTTCCTTTTCCTTTATTGGCTATTTTACAAAAACCAAGATAGTAGAACTCTATGCTCAAGAACTTTTTTTAGGAACTCAATTTTTGAAAGTCGATAATCAAATTATTATTGGAGAGGTAATTTATCTCAGTAATCCTTGGAGAAGATTCAAAATGAAAGTCAAAAGACTATTTTCATCTAAGCATTAAAAATCAACTTGAAAGTTGATCCTTCTCCAAGGGTGGATTTGACCTGAATATTTCCTTTGTGTCGGCGCATGATCTGCTTTGACAGACTAAGGCCTATACCGGAGCCTTTCTTTTTGGTAGTAAAAAATGGAATGAAAATTTTACCCAAAGCTTCTTCTTCAATTCCCTTGCCGCTATCGCTGATTTCAATGATGATTTTCCCTGATTCATCTATAAATGCCTCAAGCCTGACTATTCTTGTTACTGAATCCTCAACCGCCTGAATGGCATTTTGGATCAGGTTGATCAATACCTGCTCGATCAAAGTCTGATCTCCAAATAGGATCAAATCCTGAGGTTCAATGCTTTTTCTGAACTGGATTTGATGGGCATCAAATTGATTTTGTAACAAAACTTCCAATTGGTCAAAAAGTAGCTTTAACCTTATCGCCTGAAATTTTGGTGTCGGGATATGGGCGAGACTTCTGAAGTCACTCACAAAATTGATCATACCCTCGCTTCTCTTTTCAATGGTGGAGATCGCCATCAGATAATCTTCCAAGTCGCTTGCATCAATCGGAGCATGTGCATCGATTTTGGATTCTATGTCCCCTTTTACTGTGGAGGCCAATGATGAAATCGGAGCGATGCTATTCATGATTTCATGGGTGAGGACTCGGACAAGGTTTTGCCATGCTTCCATTTCTTTTTCCTCAAGTTCGCTTTGGATGTTTTGAAGAGAGACAAGTTTGAATTTGACATCCCTCAGGACAAGCTCGATCACATATACAGACAACTGCATGATCCCATCAGGATGGGCGATTTTTATCAATTCACTTCCGCCTGTCCTCAGCGTATGGATGGCGATGTGAAGTTCTTTGTTGATATTTTCAACTTCGGAAATATTCACCAATTGCTGGATGCTGAGCATTCTTTTAGCCGCAGTATTGACTATCTGAACTTTTCCTTCCTCATCAAAGGTGATCAATCCGATGCTTAAGTGCTGAAAAACGGAACGGAAATATTGGTAGTTCGCTTCCTTTTCCGCCTGATCTTCCTTTAGTTTGGCAAGTATGGCGTTGAATTCAATATGCAGGTCATCGGTGTCAGTGCCATCAAATTTGACGGGATAGACATTGGCATAATTGTCCTGTTTGATGTTGTTGAGAAACTGACGGACTTTTTTGAAGGAACTTTCTGCATATCCCAAAAGGAAGATGATCTGGGCCAAAACCAAAATAATAAATAGGGAAATGGCAAAAACCCCCGCACCATTGAGGATGAAGTAGGAAAGCAAAAACAATGAAACTGCCAATAGGAGAATCCTACCAAGCAGACCTACTTTATAATCCATATTTTTCTAATCTTCTGTACAAAGAAGCCCGGGTTAGCCCAAGCTCTTTTGCGGCTTTTGAGATATTACCCCCATTTTTATCAATGGCTCTCTGAATGGTGCTTTTTTCCATTTCATCGAGATTGTAAGTAGCGGTTGCGGCAATTTTTTCATTGGTTGGTTTTGCAGAAAGGAAGAAGAAATCCCTGCTGTCAAGCATATCTCCTTCAGCCATGATGATGGCCCTTTCGATGGCATGCTGAAGTTCACGGATATTTCCGGGCCAATTGTATTTCTGTAGCAATTGAAGGCCTGAAGCAGTAAAACCCTTGAAATCTTTGCGGTATTTCTGTGAATAGGACTTCAGGAAATGGTTGGCAAGGGTTGGGATGTCATCCTGCCTTTCTCTGAGAGGGGGAAGAAAAATTTCCACCGTATTGATCCTGTAAAGTAAATCTTGCCGGAAGGTATTGTCCATCACCATCTCATGCACAGGCATATTGGTGGCGCAGATCAATCGGATATCAATGGGGACCGCCTTATTTGAGCCGATTCTCGTGACTTCTCTTCGCTGTAGTACCGTCAAGAGCTTTGATTGCAATGGCATACTGAGGTTTCCGATTTCATCAAGAAACAGGGTGCCGTTATCAGCGATTTCAAACCGGCCCGCCCTATCATCCTTTGCATCTGTAAAAGCCCCTCTTTTATGTCCAAATAGTTCACTTTCAAAAAGGGTTTCAGTAATCGATCCCATATCTACACCTACAAAAATCTCATCTTTTCTATTGGATCGGTCGTGGATGGCTCTTGCGATCAATTCCTTTCCTGTCCCGTTTTCGCCCAAAATCAGGATATTGGCATCCGTTTGAGCTACTTTGTCGATGATCGAAAAGATATTTTTCATCGAGGCGCTTGCGCCTATGATGTCTGAATACGGTTTTTTAAGCTCTGATTGGAGCTGCTTTTGCTTAGAGGATAGTTTTTCGACCTGATTGTAGCTTTCCTTTAGCCGGGATGCCGCTGTCAGCGTCGCAAGGAGTTTTTCATTTTGCCATGGCTTTAATATAAAGTCGGTAGCACCTTCCTTGAGTGCGCGAACAGCCATCTCCACATCACCAAAAGCCGTTATCAAAATCACTACTGCTTTAGGATCGATCTCTTTGATCTGTTTGAGCCAATGAAATCCTTCTTTGCCTGATGTGGTGTCATCAGTGAAATTCATGTCCAATAGGATCACATCGTAGGAATTGTTGTTTACCAAAAAAGGGATGCGTCTTGGATCTTTTTCGATAGTGACTTCTTTGACATGTTTTTTCAAGAACATTTTCGCCGCAAAAAGTAAATCTTCATTGTCATCTATGATCAGGATTTTTCCTAGTGGTTGGTTTTCCATGGTATTCGGATTATTTGGTTCAGACCTATATGAGAAAATGATGCCATCAATCAAAAGCATCATTTTCAAGACTCAGGACTGTAAATATAGAAACAATATGTTCATTTTAGAACACAAGTAATACAAAATCGGACACTGTCCGCCTATTGGTTAAAATGGTTTTTGATCCCTTACAAAAAGTCTTACCTTTGACATTTCTAAAAAAAAACGATATAATATGTCAGTTGCAACTAAAGGAAACGCTGTAAAAGTACATTACACTGGAAGACTTACAGACGGAACCGTATTCGATTCTTCATCCAATAGAGAGCCTCTCGGGTTCGTACTCGGTGATGGAAATATGATCAAAGGATTTGATGCCGCCGTATCAGGGATGGCAATCGGAGAGATGAAAAGTGTCACAATTCCTTCTGTTGAGGCATATGGCGAAAAAAGACCGGATATGATGATTGATATTCCTATGAGTCAGGTTCCTGCTGACATCAAACCTGAGATAGGAATGGAACTTTCCCTACAAAATCAAGCTGGACAGCCTGTTCCTGTGAAAGTGGTTCATGTTGATGAAGAAAAAGTAGTGTTGGACGCTAACCATCCTTTGGCTGGTGAGGACCTTATTTTTGATATCACTTTGGTAGAAATCGGGTAATTCCGAATAAAAAAATTCGAAAAGGGGAGTATAAGGCTTTTGTCTTATGTTTCCCTTTTATTAAAAACCTTTCAAAGGCGATTCATTTTTTGGGTAGATTCTGATCTGACTCGAATTATATAGCAGGATCATTTGCTGATTTGCCAATATTCCCAATGCATCGAAATCTTCAGGAAGCTTAAAAATATCCTGTTTTTCAGATTGAATGTCCATGAAAATGGCTTTTTCATTTTCAATGAAAACCAGTTGGTTCTTCAAAAACCCAAAACCTTGCGTTGGCAATGCCCTGATTTTTTTTATCAGATTACCTTGGTTATCCAATATAAAAATCCCTTCGTTTTTAATATTGATAAATAACAGGTTCTGGTATTCTCTCATTCCCGTAATTTCAAGAGATGACCTGTCAAGGATCAGATTCAAAGGCTGATGTTGGACCACTTCATTTCTTATATAGTCAAATTGCTTGAGGGAGAGGTCCGCCTCATCAAATACCCAAATAATATTATTGTTTCCAATGGTGGCGACTTTGGCAAGGGTAATCAGATTCAGTGGGATCCGGTTTTCGGCAACAGGATTGATAAACCTGTCCAAAATCCTGTATTCCTGAAGGTCTGTGGAGAAAGTAAAAATATTGATTGTCCACGCTGCTTCCAATTGGCTAATCCTGCCCTGCCTGTGTGGTGAAAAATTATTGATCAACCTTCCCGTTTTGTTGTATTGATACAGATTGCCTTCCAAGTCTGTCAAGAAAATAAAGCCTTGATTATCAAGAGACACTTTATCCAATCTTGGGAAATTGATGACTTCAAAATTACCCCATTCGGAATCCTGTGAAAAAGCTTTTTGCCAATTCCCCAAAAGGAGTAATAATATGATCAGCCAAACTTTCAAGATTCAAACTTTTTAATTTGAAATTCTTTACCATCAAATACACCATAAGTATAATGGGTAACCCATTCACCAAGATTGTAATACCTGGATTTCTTACCAACCGGCAAATCAAGCGGTAGGTGTCTGTGACCGAAAACGTAATAATCAAAATGCTTGCTTTGCTCTACCTGTTTGCAATAAGACCAAAGCCACTCATCATCCCCTTTGAATTCATTTTCGTTTTTTACCACATTGGTGATCCTGCTATTGCTTGACCATTTGTTGGCTATACGCATTCCAATGTCAGGGTGGAGCCATTTGAATGCCCACTGACAAAAGGGATTAGTAAAAATCTTCTTTAGCACTTTATAAGATTTGTCACCCGGACCCAGTCCGTCCCCATGCCCGATAAGGAATTTGCTTTTTTCAACTGTAACCTCGATGGGATGATGAAATACAGGAATGCCAAGTTCTTTTGTAAAATAATCTTTCATCCATAGGTCGTGATTTCCTGTAAAAAAGAAAATCGGGATGTGTTTTTCCCGTAACTCGGCAATTTTACCCATAAACCTGATGAACCCTTTTGGGATTACATGCTCATATTCAAACCAAAAGTCGAATATATCCCCAACCAGAAAAATCGCAGCCGCATCATCTTGGATTTCATTAAGCCATTTGATAATCTTTTTTTCCCGTTCCTTGCTGCTTTTTTCATCTGGAGCTCCAAGATGGAAATCCGATGCAAAAAATATTTTTTTTTCTTGAAGTCTAAGATTCATTGTTGATATGGAAAGGCGCTAAGTTAGCAGGAAAATAAAAAAGCCTCCAAATTGGAGGCTTCTTATTGAGATATTATTTGTGTTAATCCTCGCTTTCTTCCACTTTCAGAGGTTCTTTGTCATCACTGTGTCCAGCCTTACCGTTCCCATTCTCCTCTGCAGGTGCAGTGATTTTATCCTTTTTTTCCGGTTTTTTAGTGTAAGCTTCGTAGGTTGTTTCCTTTGCAAATGGTCTTTTTCCTATCAGTTTTTCCAAATCAGATTGAAAAAGAATCTCTTTTTCTAATAGCTCTTTGGCCAATGTTTCAAGTTCTTCTTTTTTTCCTCTAAGCAATGACTTGGTCCTTTCATAGGCTGAAGCTACAAGCTTCCTTACTTCTTCATCAATAGTTTCAGCAGTAGTTTCAGAATATGGTTTGGTCATTCTGTAATCTGCTGTTTTGCTGTCATAAAATGAAACGTTTCCGATTTTATCATTCATACCATAAACAGAAACCATGGAGTAGGCCATTTTTGTAACCCTTTCAAGGTCACTCAAGGCACCTGTGGAAATTTTGCTAAAGATGATTTCTTCAGCAGCCCTTCCGCCAAGGGTCATACACATTTCATCGATTAATTGCTCAGTCTGGTATAGGAACTGCTCCTTTGGAAGGTATTGGGCATAACCCAATGCCGCAATTCCCCTAGGCACTATGCTCACTTTGACCAATGGATCAGCATGTTCCAAAAACCATCCTGCCACAGCATGACCTGCTTCATGGTAGGCCACAATTTTCTTTTCTTCCGGAGAAATGATTTTGCTTTTCTTTTCCAAACCACCGATGACTCTGTCAATGGCATCTTGGAAATCCTGCATATCTACAGCTGTCTTACTCCTTCTGGCGGCGATCAAGGCAGCTTCATTACATACGTTTGCTATTTCAGCCCCTGCAAACCCTGGGGTTTGGGCAGCTAGCTTTTTGGGATCTATGTCCTCACCGGTTTTAATCGGGGCAAGGTGCACTTTGAAAATCGCCTCCCTTCCTACGATATCCGGTTTGTCAATACTGATCTGTCTATCAAACCTTCCCGGTCTCAACAAGGCTGTATCAAGGACATCGGGTCTGTTGGTAGCAGCAAGCACAATTACACCGGAATCTGTGCCAAATCCGTCCATTTCTACCAATAAAGAGTTCAAGGTGTTTTCTCTTTCGTCATTGGATCCCGGCATTTGTCCTTTTCCTCGGGATCTGCCTATCGCATCTATCTCATCAATAAAGATGATACATGGCGCTTTTTCTTTTGCCTGCTTAAATAAATCTCTTACCCTTGCAGCACCTACTCCGACGAACATCTCCACGAAGTCAGATCCGGAAAGTGTGAAGAAAGGAACTCCCGCCTCACCCGCTACAGCTTTAGCCAAAAGGGTTTTACCTGTTCCCGGAGGTCCTACGAGCAAAGCTCCTTTGGGGATTTTTCCTCCTAGTTTGGTGAATTTCCCGGGGTTTTTGAGGAATTCGACAATCTCCTGAATTTCTTCTTTGGCCTCATCCAATCCTGCGACGTTATCAAAAGTGATTTTGACTTTATTCTCAGCATCGAACAGCTGGGCTTTGGATTTGCCTACATTGAAAATCTGTCCGCCCGGACCGCTAGGTCCCGACATCCTTCTCATCATGATCCAAAAGAATACAAAGAGTATGATCAAAAATCCGAAGCTGCCAAACCAATTGGACCAACTTTCTTCATTTTTGACGCTGTATCCTATTCGCTGTGCTTCAGGAACTTTGCTTTCCAATTCCTCGAAATCTTTTTCGAATTTTTCCGCACTAGCTACCTCTATGGAATAATGAGGTCCCGTTGGATTAAAAAATGGACTATTTGCCTCAAGCTCACTTTTGTATTTTTCATTTTGTAAAGCTGACTCCTTCAGGGTCACATCGATCCTGTTTTGGTTTCTGATGATCATCACCTTGGCCACATCATTGGCAAGATAAATGTCTTCAAACCTACTTTTTGTAATATTGATTACGGTATTCCTCTGGTTAAACCAGGTAATTCCCACCAACACAATGACTGCTGTAATGATCAGCCAAAGCTGAAAATTAGGCTTGTCAGGTGTCTTGGGCATAAAATTCTTACTCTTCTTGTTATCAGCCATTATTTTGTGTTTCAAACTTTTTGTAAAACGATTCTAGATTCTTAAGGTTCAAAATCCGCTTAAGATTCAATTTTTTTGATTTTGGCATCTCCCCACAAATCTTCCAAACCATAGAACTCTCTCTGTTCTTTGAGAAAAATATGAGCGACTACATTGATATAATCCATTAATATCCACTGATTGTTTTGCCTCCCCTCATTTCTCCAAGGTTTTTCTTTGAAATTTTGGGTAACCTCTTCTACTGATTCGGAAATTGCTTCGACTTGAGTATCAGAGTTCCCTGAGCAGACAACAAAAAAATCAGTGAAAGCATTCTTTACACCTCTTAAATCCATCACTACAATATTGGAAGCTTTTTTCTCCTGCATTCCTTTTACGATTATTTTGCTCAGCTCTTCTGCTGTCATCATTTATTTACAGTAATTTTACAATTTAAATTTTCAAAAGGGAAAGAACTAACAAATTTCTTTATTGCTTTCCAAATAAGCTAATTTGAGATGTATAAAATCCTTGCCAATACCGTATTTCTTGGTAAAGATGTCATTTACCTGACAGACTGTCACTCAACTAATGATGAAGCGCTTGAAAGATTACGCAGACGGGAAATAGCCGAAGGCAGCATCATCATTACAGACAACCAAACCAAGGGAAGAGGACAAAGGGGCAACGTTTGGCTTTCTCAAGCAGGAATGAACATCACTTTTTCACTTTTGTTGAAGCCCAATTTTCTGGTTCCCTCCGAACAATTTTACCTCAATATGATTATTAGCTTGTCTGTGGTTGAATTGTTTTTGGAGTATTCTGGTGATATGAAAATCAAATGGCCAAATGACATACTCCATCAGAGTGATGGTAAAATTGGCGGAATCCTGATTGAAAACATCATCAATCAAAAAGGAATTGAATATTCGGTGATTGGAATTGGACTCAATATCAACCAATCGGTTTTTGAACTTCCAAAAGTGACTTCTCTAAAATTACTCACAGGTCAGGACCATGAAAGGTGGGAATTGTTAAGGATTCTGGTAGCCAATATAGAAAGATGGTACATGATCCTTAAAAAAAAAGAATTTAAAAAGATCAAGGCCGATTACCTGACTCATTTATACAGATTTGAGGAATGGGCTATGTTTGACGATGGAGAAATTTTTGAAGGAAAAATCAAAGGGATCGATGAAAACGGCAAACTGAATATCGAAAAAAGAGATGGGAGAGATTGTTTTTATGGACTAAAAGAAGTCTCGTTCTTGTAACCGGCAAATTTTATTTTGGGTACAAAAATCCTAACTTTGCGTTTTCAATTTGAAATTCAATTAATTAAATCATACAACTATGTCTGAAATCAAATCAGAAAAATTTGTCCAATACAAAGTGAAAGACATTTCCCTTGCAGCATGGGGAAGAAAAGAAATAAAATTGGCGGAAGCTGAAATGCCCGGCTTGATGGCTATCAGAGAGGAATATGGTCCATCTCAGCCATTGAAAGGAGCAAGAATTGCAGGTTGTCTCCACATGACTATTCAGACAGCGGTTTTGATTGAAACATTGACTGCTTTGGGAGCGGAAGTGACCTGGTCATCCTGCAATATTTTTTCGACACAAGACCATGCTGCTGCGGCGATTGCTGCTGCCGGTATTTCTGTTTATGCCTGGAAGGGCATGACAGCAGAGGAATTTGATTGGTGCATCGAGCAGACGATATTCTTTGGCGAAGACAGAAAACCATTGAATATGATCCTTGATGATGGAGGAGACCTTACCAATATGGTGTTGGACAACTATCCTGAATTGGTTGCCGGTATCAAAGGACTTTCTGAAGAAACTACCACCGGCGTTCATAGACTTTATGAAAGGATGAAAAACGGCACCCTTCCGATGCCTGCGATCAATGTCAATGATTCTGTTACCAAGTCTAAGTTTGACAACAAATATGGTTGCAAGGAATCTTTGGTAGATGCGATCAGAAGGGCAACTGACATCATGATGGCAGGAAAAGTAGCTGTTGTGGCAGGTTATGGTGATGTTGGAAAAGGATCTGCCGCTTCTCTACGAGGTGCAGGAGCAAGGGTAATTGTAACCGAAATTGACCCGATTTGTGCTTTGCAGGCAGCTATGGACGGTTTTGCAGTAAAAAGAATGGTGGATGCTGTGAAGGAAGCTGATATTGTGGTCACTGCCACAGGCAACAAAGACATCATCACCAAAGAGCATTTCCTTTCCATGAAGGATAAAGCCATTGTATGTAACATCGGCCACTTTGACAATGAAATTGATATGGCTTGGCTGAACAAGAATTATGGTCAGACCAAGGATGTCATCAAACCACAGGTCGATCTTTACACCCTCGAAGGAAAAGAAATCATTGTCCTTGCAGAAGGACGGTTGGTAAACCTTGGCTGTGCCACAGGTCACCCATCCTTTGTAATGTCCAATTCATTCAGCAATCAGACTTTGGCACAATTGGAACTTTGGCTGAATACAGACCAATATGAGCCTGGCGTATATGTTTTGCCAAAGCATCTTGACGAAAAAGTAGCTGCTTTGCACCTATCCAAATTAGGTGTTGAGCTTGATGTATTGTCTGCAGATCAGGCTTCTTATATCGGAGTGACGCCTCAGGGACCATTTAAGCCGGAATATTATAGGTATTAATATCTTATCAAAATCCATAAAAAGGCCTTCAGGAGAGATTCTGAAGGCTTTTTTTATGTTGAAATCATCAAGTTAAATTCAGAAATTCTAACTCATTCGGTCAATCTAAAAACCATCAGGCGGCCATCATCCAACGTAATCGTAGCAGTAGCATTACACTGTTGCTCTGAAGTATATACCAATTTGTGTTCGGTAGCTTGTGTTTCGCTTCTGAAAACCCGCCAATTTTCCGATCCTTGCCCGGGTAACAACAATCCATTCTTGATACAAGAAACAGTATAACTCTTGGCAGCTGTCTGGGTCATTTTGATAGGCCTTCCGGCTATATTTCTACCCTCTATTTCCCCGGTTCTTGAAAATCCTGTCAAGATCCCGTTTAGGAGAACCAATTGGTAAGTATAATTGCCATTTATTCTGGAAGAAGAATTAATCTTATTTAGGATCAAAAGATCTTGAAAAGTTTCTGTCCTAATATTAGGATTCAGTAAACTGTTTGACCGCTTAAAATCCCGTATTCCTTCGATTTTTATTCCCTGAACAGAGTAATCTTCATATTCTAGTCTCACGGTAGATTCCAAACCGGAGTTTGAAATAAATTGAAGGTGGATCTTTCCTAATCTTTGGACAAAAGGGCTATTGGTACATTCTTCTTTTTCAGAAAAATCCAAAGTCACTTTTTTCAAACGTTCATCAACGGTAACATCCGGACATCCTGGAATGTCGAGACTTTCTGTAAGGAGGAAATAGTCCAATGTCTGGAATGGGAAAAAGAGAGATTCCTCAAGTGACAAGGAAATATCAAAAATCTCATTTCCCTCAAACTGCAAATCGGTACTGATGTCCTTTTCGATATCCCCAAAACAGGAGCCCATCAAGAACAGGAGTAAAAAGAAGGTAATTCTATTCATGGAAGAGGTTTCTTTTTGTAAATCTAATTCCTTTGTTTTGGATATAAAATGATATTGGGAAGATCGGTACAGCTCTTTTTTTTGGAGGTTCTATTCCCTATCTTCAACGGTAAATAATCCCAAATAAATATGTCATATACAGATGGAATGCTTAAAGATGGTGCTTTAATTGGAAAAACCATCCTCGTCACAGGCGGAGGTACAGGCCTTGGAAAGTCCATGGGGCTCTATTTTTTGAAACTTGGAGCCAACTTGATTATTACAAGCAGAAAATTGGATGTTCTCCAAAATACCGCCATGGAAATGGAAGCCGCTACCGGTGGAAAAGTTCTTGCACTTGCCTGCGATGTGAGAGAAATCGATCAGGTCGAAAAAATGTGGGCCGATGCCGTAGCCCATTTCGGGAAAGTGGATGTGGTGCTCAACAATGCCGCCGGCAATTTCATCAGCCCAACAGAAAGACTTTCTACTAATGCCTTCAATACGGTGTTGGATATCGTGCTCAAAGGAACTTCCAATGTGACTTTGACTGCGGGGAAATATTGGATCAAAGAAAAGCAACCCGGAACTTTCCTGAATATCGTCACCACCTATGCATGGACAGGTTCAGGATATGTAGTACCAAGTGCCGCTGCAAAAGCCGGAGTACTGGCGATGACCCGGTCACTCGCTGTCGAGTGGGCAAAATATAAAATCAGGTCAAATGCCATTGCACCCGGACCTTTTCCAACTGAAGGGGCATGGAGTCGACTGCTCCCGGGAGATTTGGTAAAGAAATTTGATCCTGCCAAAAAAGTACCGGTGGGAAGGGTAGGTGACCATCAGGAATTGGCCAACATTGCGGCCTATCTGGTGTCTGATTTCTCTTCTTATGTCAATGGAGAGGTGATCACCATAGATGGTGGAGAATGGCTGATGGGAGCGGGTGAATTCAATAACTTAGACGCCATTCCCCAAGAGCTTTGGGATATGATGGAAGCTTCAAGAGGAAAAAAGGCATGAGCCCCAAAGTGATTTGGGGCTATATGAAAGCAAAGTGGAAAATCAGAAATATGTAAAACCAAAAAAACACCCAAATCTGGGTGTTTTTTGGTTTTATTTATCCTCTTTATAGATCGGCGCTTTTTTGAAAGGAATCAACATCGTGTTGTCCCAACTCGCCAAAACTTTATTGACATTTCCGTCATCAAGAGAAGTGGTTTCTATGATATACCATCTCGAATTTTCTTCTGTACCCACGACAATGATATGTCCTTCGTTGAATACTTTCCCTCCGGGAACTTTCGATACAGTAGTTACGGGCACGATGGCATGGGTTTCTTCACTGGTTTTGGTCAGCTGAATTGGAGGCTTGCTTTTGAATTCCTGTAGTACAAAGCCTTTTTTCCTTTGGGTTTCGTGGATCAATTCAATTGCTTTGAGAACATTTTCGGATCCTCCTGCTTTTTCTACAACATCCGGATAAGTAAAGCCTAAAAGCGTCTGGTAATCATCACACATTTTGGCACTGTAGTATGAATTTATGGCTTCCTGAATGTCATATTCTATTTGGGCGAAGCTTTGGAAACTGAAAAAAGAGCATAGCAATAGCAAGCTGATGGATTTAATTGACTTTCTCATGAGATAGATAAACTTGGGGTGATGGGCGAATATATCGAAAACTAAGAAATACCCAAGCATCTATCTCATTTTTTTTATCACATACTTGCTACCATATAATACAAAGGAAATCCTAAGGTGATATTAAATGGGAAAGTTACAGCTAAAGCCATGGGGAGGAATATTCCGGGATTCGCTTTCGGTACTGCGATTTTCATTGCAGCAGGAACTGCGATGTAAGAAGCAGAAGCCGCCAAAATTGCGAACATAAACCTGTCTCCTATATTTGAGGTAACGAACCCGCTCAAAAAAGCCGTTAAACAGCCATTTAATAAGGGTATTACCACTGCAAAAACCGCAGTGAACTTTCCTGAGTCAAAGAAGTCCTTTAATTTTTTACCACTTGTAATGCCCATATCCAAAAGGAATATGGCCAAAAAGCCTTTGAAAATATCTGTGGTAAAAGGCCTGATACCTTCAGCGTCTTTTTCACTCGCCAAAAAACCGATAACAAGACTTCCCAAAATAAGTAAAACCGAGCCATTGGTAAAGGAATGGCTGATTACTTTGCGCATTTTCATAGAATTGTTTTCACCGAATAATTTTACCAACAATACCCCGATGATAATGGCAGGGGCTTCCATCAAAGCCATAATAGCCACCATGTGTCCACTGAATGCCTCCTGTTGGATTTCAAGAAATGATACTGCAGTCACAAAGGTAACCGCCGACACTGAACCATAAGCGGCAGCAATTGCACCGGAGTTTTCGATGCTCAGTTTCCTTTTTAAAATGAAGAATGTATATAGCGAGATGAGGCATGCTGCGGTTATCCCAAAAATAACTGCCCAAACAATGCCTAAATCGAATTCCGAGTGGGCGAGTTCTTGCCCACCCTTGAACCCAATGGCGAATAAGAGGTAGAGAGAAATGAATTTAGAAGAGTTTGGGGGAATTTCTAGATCACTTTTGACCCTCACTGCGATGATTCCCAAAATAAAAAACAACAGGGCAGGATTCGTGAAATTGTCAATCAGTAATTGAATGTTCATAACTTTTGGAAATTCTTTTTTAGATCAAAATAACTTATTTTTCTTTTGGATATTTGCAAAAGCATAAATATGATTCAATTCTTAATTGATAATTGAAACTTTTTGCAAAACTCTGGAGTAAATATCATATATTGTTATTTATATTAATAATAAAATACATAAAAAATATTTATGCATTATACACTTCATCAGTTACAGGTTTTTTTAAAAGTTTCTCAAACCGAAAGCATTACCAAAGCTGCGGAGGAACTCCATCTTACCCAGCCTGCGGTTTCGATCCAGCTCAAGAATTTTCAGGATCAGTTCGAAATCCCCCTGACAGAGGTGGTAGGAAGGAAGTTGTATGTGACTGATTTTGGCAAAGAAATAGCCATTGCCGCTGAGCGGATTGTGGACCAAGTCAATGCCATAAATTACAAGACCATGGCATTCAATGGGCAGTTGACAGGTAGACTTAAAATCTCTGTAGTTTCTACCGGGAAATATGTCATGCCCTATTTTCTAGGGAATTTTATAAGGAAAAACCCCGGAGTTGAGCTTAAGCTGGATGTGACAAACAAAGCAATGGTTCTCAATAGTCTGGATGAAAATGAAATTGATTTTGCTTTGGTTTCCATTTTGCCTGAAGCCCTTCAGGTCGAAAAAGTCGAATTGATGGAAAACAAGCTGCTTTTGGTAGCAGGAAGGGATTTTGAATTTTCAGGACAGGTTGTCGATAAGCATATTTTCGAAAAAATTACTTTAATCTACAGGGAAGTAGGCTCTGGCACAAGGCTTACCATGGAGCGATATCTGAGAAGTAATAACATTCCTGTCACCAAAAAACTTGAACTTACTTCCAATGAAGCAGTAAAGCAGGCGGTAATTGCAGGCTTGGGCTGCTCGATCATGCCACTCATCGGTATCAAAAATGAACTCAAAAACGGAGACTTAAAAATCATCGCAGTGGAAGGGCTTCCAATAGTTACCAATTGGAACCTTATCTTTCTTAAAAATAAAAAATTCTCCCCAGTCGCTGAGTCCTTCCTGGAGTATATCAGGTTGGAAAAAAACAGGATCATCGAGGAGAATTTTGATTGGATTTAAGGTTTATCAATTTTAAAATCCCTTTCACGCATGGTCTTGGGGCATTATTAATACAGAAATCCAAATAACCATAACGGTATTTTTTTGTCGGTGCCGTATTCGATGTCGTCAGCAGCGATAAAGCTGTTTTTAACTCCTTGAATCTGTTCTGTAGTTTTGTTTTTGCCACCTACTTCAAATGAATATTGGCGGTTGATCCTAAAATCTCCCCTCTCGATATATTCTACCGTATGTTCATGTCCGAGTTGATTGACAAAGAAGGTCTCTCTCAGGTTTCCCAAGTCAGCATTTTTCGGAGAAAAAGCAAACTGAAAATTGGTATTTTCCAAGTAAACCTTGTCCGGTTTTTGGAGTTGGGTAATGCCTTTGATTCGAGGCAGACTTCAGTGGAAATCAGGCGTGGA
>NZ_CDSBKL010000033.1:0-20047 GCF_977115555.1 Aquiflexum sp. | reverse complement strand
GGTGATTGTAAGCCAGATGATGCAGAAAGTTGAAATCCTTGATGCAGGTGATACCGGATTCCTTCAAAACCAGATTGTAGATAAGTGGGCATTCAGAGAAGAGAACGACAATATTCTTGACAAGAAAGTAGTAATGGATGCCGGAGATTCTTCTACCTTGAAGCCAGGTATGATCATCACCTCAAGAAGATTGAGAGATGAAAATTCTAGCTTAAAGCGTAAGGATCTGAAACTTGTACAGGTAAGAGATGCAGAAACAGCCGTCTCTCAGCCAACTTTACAAGGAATCACTGCTGCTTCTTTGGGAACTGAAAGCTTTATCTCGGCTGCTTCCTTCCAGGAGACAACCAAGGTATTGAGTGAAGCTGCCATCAGAGGTAAGCGTGATGAATTGTTGGGTCTTAAAGAAAACGTAATTGTAGGACATTTGATCCCTGCAGGTACCGGACAGAGAGGATTCGCCGAGATCATTGTAGGATCTCAGGAGGATTATGACAGACTTTCTGCAGAGAAAGAAAGGTCATTCAACAAATCCAGAGAAACAGTAAAATAAAAAATTGATTTATTCATACATAAAAGGCCTGTATCCAATACAGGCCTTTTTTCATCAAAATATACTCACCATGGAAGACGGAAAAGGACAAAAATCAGTAATGGATCAACAAATCAATGTTGAACTTTCGGAAGAAATTGCAGAAGGCATTTATAGCAACCTCGCCATGATCGCCCATTCCAATTCAGAGTTTGTGATAGATTTTATCAGATTGATGCCCGGTGTACCAAAGGCAAAAGTAAAATCAAGGATCATTATGACTCCGGATCATGCTAAAAGGCTATTGGCAGCACTTAAAGACAATATCAGTAAATACGAACAAGCTTTTGGGAAAATAGAAGGTGGTTCAGAAGGACCAAGTTTTCCATTAAACTTCGGAGGAAACTTTGGGGAGGCTTGACAAAAATATAACAGCTTAATTTTGTTTGTTTTACCTATTTGCATACCTTTGCAGTCCAAAATTCACAAGTTAAAGGAAGAAAAATAAATTTTATCAGTTAATGCCTACTATACAACAGTTAGTAAGAAAAGGTAGAACCACCCTTGAGACTACATCCAAATCGAGAGCTTTGGATTCTTGTCCTCAAAGGAGAGGTGTTTGTACCAGGGTGTACACTACCACGCCTAAGAAGCCTAACTCAGCGATGAGGAAAGTGGCTAGGGTAAGATTGACGAATGGTAAAGAGGTAAACGCCTACATTCCGGGTGAAGGTCACAATTTGCAAGAACACTCTATCGTATTGATCAGAGGTGGTCGTGTGAAGGATCTTCCAGGTGTACGTTACCACATTATCAGAGGTGCATTGGATACTGCAGGAGTAAAAGACCGTAAGCAAGGTCGCTCCAAGTACGGTGCTAAGAGACCTAAGCCAGGTCAAGCTGCTAAAGGTGCCCCAGCAAAAGGTGCTCCAGCAAAAAAGAAATAATAATAACTAATTAAAGAAATGAGAAAAGCGAAACCAAAGAAGAGATATATTCTTCCTGACCCGAAGTTCGGCGACACCTTGGTAACCAAGTTCGTCAACTGTCTGATGGTAGATGGTAAGAAGAGTATTGCTTACAAAATCTTCTACGACGCAGTCGAGAAGGTAGAATCAAAAGTAGGTGAGAACGGTCTTGAGGTTTGGAAAAAAGCGCTTAACAATATAACTCCAGCCGTAGAGGTGAAGAGTCGTAGAGTTGGTGGTGCTACATTCCAGGTTCCAATGGAAGTTAGACCTGAAAGAAAAACGTCCCTAGGTATTAAGTGGATGATCACTTACGCCAGAAAAAGAGGTGAGAAGACAATGATGGACAGGCTTGCAGGTGAGATCATCTCTGCTTCAAAAGGCGAAGGTGCTGCAGTGAAGAAGAAAGATGATACACACAGAATGGCTGAAGCAAACAAGGCATTCTCACATTTTAGATTTTAATCAGTAATGGCAAGAGATTTAAAATACACTAGGAACATTGGCATTGCCGCGCATATTGATGCCGGTAAAACAACTACTACAGAACGCATACTCTACTATTCAGGTGTCAGTCACAAAATCGGTGAAGTTCACGATGGTGCGGCGACAATGGACTGGATGGCACAAGAGCAGGAAAGAGGTATTACCATTACTTCTGCTGCTACCACTGTGTTTTGGAATTACAGAAAAAATAAATACCAAGTTAACATTATCGATACTCCAGGCCACGTTGATTTTACCGTTGAGGTAAATCGTTCCTTGAGAGTTTTGGATGGGCTTGTTTTCCTATTTAGTGCTGTTGATGGTGTTGAGCCTCAATCAGAGACAAACTGGAGACTTGCCGATAACTATAAGGTGGCCCGTATAGGTTTTGTTAACAAAATGGATCGTTCCGGCGCTAACTTCCTTGAAGTTTGTAAGCAGGTAAAGGAAATGTTGGGAAGCTATGCGGTTCCTTTGCAGCTTCCAATCGGTGCTGAAGATAATTTTAAAGGAGTAGTCGATCTGATCAACAACAGAGGCATAGTATGGAACGAGGAAGATAAAGGGATGACTTTTACAGAAGTTCCCATTCCTGCTGACATGCTTGAGGAAGTTGCTGAATACAGAGAACACCTTCTTGAGGCAGTGGCTGATTATGATGAGTCATTGATGGAGAAATTTTTTGATGATCCAGAATCTATCACAGAAGCTGAGATTCTTTCTGCATTGAGAAGAGCAACCATTGACATGAAAATTGTTCCAATGGTTTGTGGTTCCTCGTTCAAGAATAAAGGTGTGCAAACCATGCTTGATCTTGTGATGGAATTGCTTCCTTCTCCTTTGGACAAAGATGATATCATTGCTACAGGTCTTGATTCTGAGGAAGAAGTTGTCATCAGACCTGACGAAAAAGAACCATTTACAGGATTGGCTTTTAAAATCGCAACTGACCCATTTGTGGGCCGTCTTTGCTTTGTAAGAGCGTATTCAGGTGTTTTGGAATCTGGTTCTTATATCTTTAACAGCCGTTCAGGCAATAAAGAGCGTATCTCAAGGGTATTTCAAATGCACGCTAACAAACAAAACCAAATCGAAAGATTGGTTGCAGGTGATATCGGTGCTGTCGTTGGTTTCAAAGACATCAAAACAGGGGATACCCTTTGTGATGAAAAGCGCAAAGTAGTACTTGAATCAATGGTGTTCCCGGAGCCTGTTATCGGATATGCAATTGAGCCAAAAACTCAAGCTGATGTAGATAAATTGGGTATGGCTATTTCCAAATTGGTAGAAGAAGATCCTACTCTTCAGGTTAACACTGATCAGGAAACTGGACAGACTATTCTAAGAGGTATGGGTGAACTCCATTTGGAAATTATCATTGACCGTTTAAAAAGGGAATTTAAGGTTGAAATCAATCAAGGTGCTCCTCAAGTTGCTTACAAAGAAGCTTTGTTTGGTTCTGTTGAACACAAGGAAGTTTATAAGAAGCAGACAGGTGGTAAAGGAAAATTTGCCGATATCGTATTTGAACTTGGCCCTAAAGATCCAGATCCTGTTACCAACGAGATCAAGCCAGGTCTTGATTTTGTAAATGGTATCGTAGGTGGTGTGATTCCAAGAGAATTTATTCCGGCAATTCAGAAAGGCTTTAATGAGGCAATGAAAAACGGCCCATTGGCAGGTTATCCAATCGAATCTATGAAGGTAAGGTTGTTTCATGGTTCTTTCCATGATGTTGACTCTGATGCGCTTTCTTTCGAATTAGCAGCAAGAATTGGATTCAAAGAAGCAGCTAAAAAATGTAAGCCACAGTTACTTGAGCCTATCATGGGCGTGGAAGTTGTGACTCCTGATGAGTACACAGGTCCAATTACCGGAGACTTAAACAGGAGAAGGGGAATGATGAAAGGAATGGATACCAAAGGTACCTCAACCGTCATCAAAGCAAATGTCCCTTTGTCTGAGTTATTCGGATATGTTACCGACTTGAGAACAAATTCTTCAGGTAGAGCTTCTGCCTCTTTGACATTCTCTCACTATGAGCCGGTGCCAAACAACATTGCAGAAGGCGTGATTGCAAAAGTAAAAGGTGAAAAAGCCTAAATTTTGACAGAAAATGAATCAGAAAATCAGAATAAAATTGAAATCATACGATCATAGCCTGGTGGATAAGTCATCTGAGAAGATCGTAAAGGCGGTAAAAGCAACCGGAGCAATTGTGGTTGGGCCCATCCCTTTGCCTACAAAGAAAGAGAAGTTTACTGTGTTGAAATCCCCACACGTAAATAAAAAAGCAAGAGATCAATACCAGCTTTGTACTTACAAAAGATTGGTTGATATCTATAGCAATAGCTCTAAAACCGTTGATGCATTGATGAAGATCGAGCAACCAAGTGGAGTTGATGTAGAAATCAAAGTCTGACGGATAGGTAACATATTGATGAAAAACCTGTACCAATCTGGTACGGGTTTTTCTTTTGCCCACATGTGTTAGGAAGTTTATTTAGTAATAAGGTCTGAATTTAGCCTTGTAGCCAAATTTATTTTCGTAAATAATTGAAAATATTAAAGTTGGGATTTGTAAGCTGCGGGAAAAACCCTAACTTTGCAGTCCTTAAAAAAGCACCTAAGCGCTTAAAGGCTTTGGTTTCAAGATTATTATACAACAGAAGATGTCTGGAATAATAGGTAAAAAAGTAGGAATGACTAGCATTTTCAGTGCCGATGGACGAAACGTCGCATGCACGCTAATAGAAGCTGGTCCTTGCGTAGTGACGCAAGTAAAAAATGTAGAAACAGACGGGTACAACGCTGTTCAATTGGCATATGGTGAGCGTAAAGAAAAAAATACGCCAAAACCGTTGATGGGCCACTTTAAAAAAGCCGGCACCACACCAAAACAGAAGGTTGTTGAATTCAGAGACTTCAGAATCGAATTTGAAGGTCAGGTTGATCTTGGGAAGACTGTTAAAGCAGGCGAAGTATTCATCGAAGGTGATTTCGTAGATGCAATTGGAACTTCCAAAGGTAAAGGTTTCCAAGGTGTTGTTAAGCGTCATGGTTTTGCCGGTGTCGGTGGAGCAACCCACGGTCAGCATAACAGGGCAAGACATCCTGGTTCAATTGGTGCTTGTTCTTGGCCATCCAGAGTATTCAAAGGAATGAGAATGGCTGGTAGAACTGGTGGTGATAGGGTAAAGGTGATCAATTTGAGAGTCCTTAGAATCTATCCTGACAAAAACCTTTTACTGGTAAGTGGTTCTGTGCCAGGTCCAAAAAATTCTTTCGTTATTCTAGAGAAGTAAGAAAATGGAATTAGCTGTATTAAAATATAACGGTGAAGACACAGGTAGGAAAGTCAATCTTTCAGATGACATTTTCGCGATCGAACCTAACGATCATGCGATCTACCTGGATGTGAAGCAATATTTGGCAAACCAAAGACAAGGTACACACAAAGCCAAGCAAAGAAATGAGATTGCTGGATCTACCAAAAAGATCAAAAAGCAAAAAGGTACAGGTGGAGCCAGAGCAGGTTCTATTAAGTCGCCTTTGTTTAGAGGAGGAGGAAGGGTTTTTGGACCTGTTCCAAGAGATTATTCCTTCAAACTAAATAAGAAGCTTAAGCAATTGGCAAGAAAGTCTGCTTTGTCATATAAGGCAAAAGAAAATAGTGTATTGGTTTTGGAAAATTTCTCCTTTGAGGCTCCAAAGACCAAGAGCTATATAGCAATGTTGAACGGTCTTTCTTTATCAGATAAGAAAACATTATTGGTTCTTCCTGAAATCAACAAGAACGTTTATTTGTCTAGCAGAAACTTGAAGAAGTCTAAAGTGATGACAGTTGAAAATATAAATACTTATGAATTGTTAAATGCTGACAATCTGGTATTGTGTGAAGGTTCAGTAAGTATGTTAGAAACCCTTTTATTGAAGTAAGAAGATGGCAACACTTAAAAAACCTTTGATTACAGAGAAGATTTCAGCAATGAATGAGCAAGGTGTTTATGGTTTCGCAGTCGAGAAAACTGCTACCAAGCCTGAAATCAAAAGAGCCGTTGAAAAAATGTATGGTGTAAAAGTTTTGGATGTCCGTACCATGAGGTATGCAGGCAAGCCAAAGACAAGATATACTAAAACAAAAATTGTTTCTGGCTTTAGTGCACCTTATAAGAAAGCAATTGTTAAAGTTGCAGAAGGAGAAATAATTGATTTTTACGGAGAAATTTAATTGAATCAGAATCATGGCAGTTAGAAAATTAAAACCTGTAACACCAGGAACCAGATTCAGAGTAGCGCCGGCATTTGATGAGATAACTACATCAAAGCCAGAGAAATCTCTTTTGGCTCCGAAACCAAAGTCAGGTGGTAGAAATAACACTGGTAAAATGACCAACAGATATATTGGTGGTGGTCATAAGCAAAGACTTAGAATTATTGATTTCAAGAGAAATAAGTTCGGTGTAGTAGCTGAAGTTCTTTCAGTAGAATATGATCCAAACCGAACTGCACGTATTGCATTGTTGCAGTATTCGGATGGTGAAAAGGCTTATATTATCGCACCGAACGGAATCCAAGTCGGTCAGAAAGTAATTTCTGGCGAAACTGTGGCTCCAGAGATCGGAAATGCTATGCATCTTGTCAATGTGCCTTTGGGTACCATTGTCCATAATATTGAGCTTAAGCCCGGTAAAGGCGGAGCTATGGCACGTAGTGCAGGTGGTTATGGTCAGGTTGTTGCAAGAGATGGAAAGTATGTGACCATTAAATTGCCTTCGGGAGAGATGAGACTTGTTCTCGGAACCTGTATGGCTACTGTTGGTACTGTTTCTAATGCAGACCATATGAATGTGGTACTTGGTAAAGCTGGTAGAAACCGTTGGTTAGGAAGAAGACCAAGAACAAGAGGTGTCGCTATGAACCCTGTTGACCACCCTATGGGAGGTGGCGAAGGTAGGTCCTCAGGAGGTCATCCAAGGTCAAGGAAAGGCTTACTTGCCAAAGGCAAGAAAACAAGAAGTCCTAAAAAGTATTCTAACAAATTCATTATCAGCAAAAGAACCAAATAGATATGGCACGTTCATTAAAAAAAGGTCCTTATATAGAGCACCACTTATTGAAGAAGGTGGATGTAATGAACGAGACCGGAAAAAAATCAGTCATCAAGACTTGGTCAAGAAGATCAATGATTTCTCCGGATTTCGTAGGCCATACATTCGCTGTGCATAACGGCAATAAGTTTATACCTGTATTTGTTACAGACAATATGGTAGGACATAAACTTGGAGAATTTGCACCTACTAGGAACTTTAGAGGTCACATTGCCAAGAAAGATAAAGGAAAGAGATAATCATGGAAGCAATAGCAAGATTAAATAACGTTCCTACCTCTCCCCGTAAAATGCGATTGGTCGCAGACCTCGTAAGAGGTAAAAGAGTAGGACAGGCATTAAGCATTTTGAAGTTCACTCCCAATAGTGGAGCGGCTAGAATCGAAAAACTTCTGCTTTCTGCTGTAGCCAACTGGCAAGCGAAAAATCCGGATGAAAAGATTGAAGAAGCTGATTTGTTTCTAAAGACAATCTTCGTGGATGAAGGACGCATGCTCAAAAGACTTAGACCTGCACCACAGGGAAGAGCTCACAGAATTCGAAAAAGATCGAATCATGTAACTTTGATTGTAGATTCCTACAGTACAGATGTTACCGCTGATCAAGTTGAAACAACAGAAAAATCTAATTAAAATCAGACTATGGGACAAAAAGTAAACCCAATTGGTTTTAGACTTGGTGTAATCAAAGGTTGGGATTCCAACTGGTATGGCGGAAAAGATTTCGCTGAAAAGCTGTATGAAGATCAGCAGATCAGAAAATATGTTACCGCCAGGATTCCAAAAGGAGGAATCTCAAAAGTTGTCATCGAGAGAACTTTGAAGAGAATCACTCTTACCATCCATACTGCCCGTCCTGGGGTAGTTATAGGGAAAGGTGGAGCCGAAGTTGATAAGCTTAAAGAGGAATTGAAAAAATTGACCAACAAAGATGTTCAAATTAACATTTTTGAAATTAAACGTCCAGAAATGGATGCCAAATTGGTTGGTGAATCTATCGCGCAACAACTTCAAGCACGTATCTCATTCAGAAGAGCAATGAAGCAATCTATTGCTGCTACTATGAGAGTTGGTGCAGAAGGTATCAAAGTTAAACTTTCAGGTAGACTAGGCGGAGCTGAAATGGCAAGATCTGAGATGTATAAAGAAGGAAGGATTCCTTTACATACATTAAGAGCTGACATAGACTATGCAGTTTCTGAGGCCAATACCGTTTATGGAATCATCGGTATCAAGGTTTGGATATTTAAAGGTGAAGTTTACGGGAAAAGAGATCTATCTCCTAACGTAGGCGCAGCCAACGAGCCAAAAACCAATGCTTCTGCAGCAGCTAGAGGAAAGCGAAGAGAAGGTGGTCCTAAGAGAAGAAAGAGAAATAACTAATTTTCACCCTTAAGTGAGAAATCATGTTACAGCCGAAAAGAACGAAATTTAGAAAAATGCATAAGGGTAGAGTCAAAGGACTTGCTCAAAGAGGTCACGAACTTTCTTTTGGCAACTTTGGTATCAAATCCCTCGAGCCAGGATGGATAACCTCCCGTCAGATTGAGGCAGCACGTATTGCCATGACGAGAGCGATGAAAAGAGAAGGTCAGGTTTGGATTAGGATTTTTCCTGACAAACCTATCACCAAAAAGCCTGCAGAGGTTCGTATGGGTAAGGGTAAAGGTGCTCCAGAATATTGGGTTGCAGTGATTAAGCCAGGCACTATCCTTTTCGAAGCAACTGGTGTAACTCTTGAAGTAGCTAACGAAGCTTTGAGATTGGCACAACAGAAACTTCCAGTAAGTACAAGATTCGTAGTACGTAGAGATTACGTTGGATAATAGAAACTATGAAAAACGCAGAGATAAGATCACTTTCCGAAAGTGAAATAATGGAACGTATAGCCGCTGAGCAGGTCAATTTGTCAAAGTTGAATTTTGCCCATGCTATCTCTCCAATTGAAAATCCCAATAAAATAAAGGAATCAAGGAAGCTGATCGCAAGATTGAAAACATCCTTGTCCGAGAAACAATTAGCTAAATAATAATAAGATGGCTACTGCTGAGAGAAATCTTCGTAAAGAAAGAACAGGTAAGGTAGTTAGTAACAAGATGGATAAGTCCATCACTGTAGCTGTAGAAAGGAAAGTAAAACATTCCATCTATGGTAAATTTGTTGCTAAGACTACAAAATTTATGGTTCATGACGAGAAAAATGAGGCTAATGAAGGCGATACTGTCAGAATTAGCGAAACTCGTCCGCTGAGTAAGAACAAACGTTGGAGATTGGTTGAAATAATAGAAAGGGCTAAGTAATCATGATACAACAAGAATCCAGACTAGGTGTAGCGGATAATTCAGGTGCCAAAGAGGTACTTGTAATCCGTGTATTGGGAGGTACCAAAAAAAGGTATGCCTCAATTGGTGATAAAGTTGTCGTAACTGTTAAATCTGCTCTTTCTTCAAGCAACATGAAAAAAGGTACCGTTTCTAAAGCGGTTATCGTGAGAACGAAGAAAGAAATCAGAAGAAAAGACGGTTCATATATCAGATTCGAAGATAATGCAGCTGTTCTTTTGAACAACAACGATGAGCCAAGAGGTACCCGTATTTTCGGACCTGTGGCCAGAGAGTTGAGAGAGAAGCAATTTATGAAGATTGTGTCTTTAGCCCCAGAAGTATTGTAATCATGGAAAGAAAATTCAACAAACAACCAAAATTGCATGTCAAAACCGGTGATACTGTTAAGGTATTGTCAGGTGATGATAAAGGCAAATCAGGTAAAATACTTTCTGTCGATCCTACCAAAAGAAGGGCGATAGTAGAAGGTATCAATACGGTAACCAAGCACGTTAAGCCAACTGCATCCAATCCTCAGGGAGGAATTGAAAAAAGAGAGGCTTCTTTGCATCTAAGTAATCTTATGCTTGTAGATCCTAAAACAGGAGAAGCTACAAGGACAGGAAGAAAAGAAAATGAGAAAGGTAAACTAGTTAGATATTCTAAGAAAACTGGGGAGGTGATCAATGGCTAATCCAAGAGTTAAAGATAGATATATGGCTGAAATAGTGCCTGCAATGAAGGAAAAATTTCAGTATAGTTCAGTGATGGAGGTCCCAAAGTTGACCAAAATTGTGATCAACAAAGGTATTGGAGCAGCTGTAGCAGATAAAAAATTGGTCGATCAGGGTGTTGAAGAACTTTCTTTGATTGCTGGCCAAAAGGCTGTTGCAACAAAAGCAAAAACTTCTGTTTCCAACTTTAAGTTGAGAGAAGGAATGCCTATCGGAGCTAAAGTTACTTTAAGGGGTAACAGAATGTATGAGTTCTTAGACCGTTTGATGACCATAGCACTTCCTAGAGTTAGAGATTTCAAAGGTATCAATGACAAAGGTTTTGATGGAAGAGGCAATTACACCTTAGGTGTGACCGAGCAGATTATTTTCCCTGAAATTAGCATTGAAAAAGTGAATAAAATCTCTGGTATGGATATCACTATTGTGACTTCCGCTAAGACAGATGAAGAAAGCTATGCTTTATTGAAAGCTTTTGGTATGCCTTTTATCAACAAAAATAATTAAGAAATATTATGGCAAGAGAGTCACTCAAAGCTCGTGAGCGTAAAAGAGAAAGTCTTGTAGCAAAATATGCTAAAAAGCGTGCTTTGTTGAAAGCAGCCGGAGATTTTGAAGGGTTGGATAAATTACCTAAGAACTCATCCGCGGTTAGATTGCATAACAGGTGTAAATTGACAGGTCGTCCAAAAGGGTATATGAGGAAGTTCGGAATCAACAGGGTAACCTTTAGAGAAATGGCTTCAGCAGGAAAAATCCCTGGAATTACTAAGTCTAGCTGGTAAAATTCAAACAAGAGTTTTTATTCTAAAAATCATTGTGTAACTTTGCACTCCCTTAGCGGGAAAGTGCAGTTAGACTTATATAATTATGACTGATCCAATAGCTGATTATCTGACAAGATTGAGAAATGCCATAAAGGCAACTCATAGAATCGTTGAGATGCCTGCTTCTAATATTAAAAAGGAGATCACGAAGGTGCTTCATGATAAAGGTTATATTCAAAACTACAAATTTGATGAGAATGGTCCTCAAGGGGTCATCAAAATAGCTTTGAAATACAACCCATCGACAAAGCAGAATGCCATCGTAAGCCTGAGTAGAGTTAGTAAGCCAGGTCTAAGAAAATATGTAAAACATGAAGATCTTCCAAGGGTCATCAATGGCCTTGGAATTGCAATCCTCTCTACTTCCAAAGGTGTTATGACTGATAAGGAAGCTCGCACCGAAGGTGTTGGAGGTGAAGTACTTTGCTACGTTTATTAATATACCGTCATGTCTAGAATAGGTAAAAAACCAATAAATATACCTGCGGGTGTTACTGTAGACGTGACTGCATTCAATGCAGTTACTGTTAAAGGTCCCAAGGGTACTCTAAGTAGGGATGTGAATCCCGACATTGCTGTGAAGGTGGAAGGAAAGGAAATTATCCTCGAAAGACCCACAGATTCTAAAAGACACAAGTCTCTCCATGGACTTTATAGATCTCTTATCAACAACATGGTCGTTGGAGTATCTGATGGGTACAAAAAAGACCTAGAATTGGTTGGGGTGGGTTATAAGGCGTCTAATCAGGGACAAGTTCTTGAACTTTCCTTAGGTTATTCACACAACATCTTTTTTGCGCTTCCTGAGTCCGTTTCTCTAAAAACTGAAACAGCCAAAGGTAAAAATCCAATTATTACATTGGAAGGTATTGATAAAGAATTGGTTGGGCAAATTGCTGCCAAGATTAAGTCATTGCGTAAAGTAGAACCATATAAAGGTAAAGGTGTACGCTTTGTTGGAGAAATTGTTAGACGTAAGGCTGGTAAAACTGCCGGTAAAAAATAATTAATATGGCCTTTAATAAGAGTTTAAGAAGACTTAGAATCAAAAGAAGTATCAGAAGAAAGATTTCTGGTACTGATTCAAGACCTCGTTTGTCTGTATTCAAAAGTAATACCGGTATATATGCGCAGTTAGTTGATGATCTAAAAGGTCATACTCTTGCTCATGCATCATCCAAAGAATTAGGATCCGTTAAAAATGCTAATGTTACGGTATCAAAAGAGGTTGGAAAGAAATTAGCAGAAAGAGCTGTAGCAAATGGTGTCACAGATGTCGTTTTTGACAGAGGTGGTTATTTATATCACGGTAATGTTAAAGCTCTTGCTGATGGTGCAAGAGAAGGTGGCCTTAAATTTTAATAGATATTATGTCTCAGGTAAAAAGAAAACCAATTAGGGCAACAGATACTGAATTAAAAGAGAAAGTTGTTGCTATCAACCGAGTTGCTAAAGTAGTAAAAGGTGGTAGGAGATTTTCATTCTCTGCAATTGTAGTAGTAGGTGATGGTGCCGGTGTTGTAGGGTATGGACTTGGCAAAGCCAATGAAGTTACCGACGCAATCACAAAAGGTATCGAAGATGCAAAAAAGAACCTTGTAAGGGTTCCTGTTTTGAAAGGTACTATTCCTCATGAGCAGTTAGGTAAATTTGGTGGAGGTTTTGTACTTATCAAGCCGGCCGCTGCAGGTACAGGAGTAATTGCCGGTGGTGCGATGCGTGCTGTTTTGGAAAGTGCTGGTGTGACCGACGTATTGGCCAAATCAAAAGGATCTTCTAACCCACATAATGTGGTAAAAGCTACGATCGATGCATTGGTGCAGTTGAGAGATGCTATAGCTGTTTCCCAGCAAAGAGGAGTTAAAATGTCAAAAGTTTTTAACGGTTAATTTAAGATGGGAAAGATCAGAATAACTCAGATAAAAAGTACCATAAAAAGACCTAAAGACCAAAAAGCTACAATTGTAGCGCTTGGACTTGGTAAAATCAACAAGTCTGTAGAGATTGAAAGTAATCCTGCAATTGCTGGTATGGTAAGGAAAGTTAGTCACCTTGTAAAAGTGGAGGAAGCTTAATTATGAAACTACATACATTAAAACCTGCAGAAGGTTCGGTTAAATCAAGCAAAAGAATCGGACGAGGTACTGGTTCAGGAAGAGGAGGGACCTCTACAAGAGGTCACAAAGGGGCCAAATCAAGATCCGGATATAAGTCTAAACTTGGATTTGAAGGCGGTCAAATGCCTCTCCAAAGAAGAGTTCCAAAGTTTGGGTTCAAGAGCCTTAATACTACAGTCCACAAGCCAATCAACCTGGATGCAATCCAAAATTTGGCGACTGAATTTAATTTGGAAACAATTTCATTTGATACAATGGTAGAACATGGATTGGTTTCTAAAAAAGATGTTGTAAAAGTGTTGGGTAGAGGCGAACTTACAGCCAAATTAAATGTAAGTGCACACTTATTCTCTGCTTCTGCTGTGGAAGCCATTGAAAAAGTAGGCGGAACAGTAAACAAGCTTTAAATAAATGAAAAAGTTTATCTCAACAGTTAAGAATATCTTTTCTATTGAAGATCTAAGGATCCGAATTTTAAATACAATAGGTTTTCTTGTTGTTTTTAGATTGGGTTCTTTTATAGTGTTGCCTGGCGTAGACCCGTCTAAACTTGGCGATGCCCCGGAAGGTATTTTTGGCCTGATTGACACATTCTTAGGTGGTGCGTTTAGTAACGCTTCCATTTTTGGATTGGGAATCATGCCATACATTTCCGCTTCAATTGTGCTACAGTTATTGACTGTTGGAGTGCCGTATTTTCAAAAACTTCAAAAAGAAGGAGAGTCGGGTAGGAAGAGAATTAATCAGTTTACTAGGGTTCTCACTATATTGATTACCATAGCGCAAGGTGTAGGATATATTACAGCAACGATCCTTCCTACTGGGGCAGTGATGGTTGGAACTACACTCTTCATGTTTAGTTCACTTGTTCTTTTGACAGCTGGTACAATGTTTTGTATGTGGCTTGGAGAGAAGATTACTGAGAAAGGAATAGGAAATGGTATATCAATGTTGATTATGATTGGTATCATTTCAAGATTTCCTGGAGCAATTATAGCAGAAGTATTGTCAAAAGGAACTTCTGGAATGTTGCTTCTCCTTATAGAAGCAGGGGTATTGTTCTTCGTAGTTCTTGGTGTGGTTGCCATGACTGAAGCTACTAGAAGAATTCCTGTCCAATATGCAAAGCAGGTTGTAGGTGGAAAAGTATATGGAGGACAAAGGCAGTATATACCAATTAAAGTAAATGCTTCCGGTGTTATGCCCATTATCTTTGCACAGTCATTGATGTTTTTACCTGCACTAATTGCACAGATTTGGTCTTCTGAAAGTGATATTGCCAATTACATTGGTAGCACGTTTAGTGATTTCACTTCTTGGCAATACAACCTCGTATTTGCAACTATGATTATTCTCTTCACTTTCTTTTATACTGCAATTACGGTTAATCCGGAGCAGATTGCTGAGGATTTGAAAAGGAATGGTGGTTTTGTACCTGGTATCAAACCAGGCGCTCCGACCTCGGATTTCATTGATAACATCATTTCCCGAATAACACTACCTGGTTCTTTGTTATTATCTCTTATAGCTATACTTCCAGCTTTTGCAATTATTGCAGGTGTTGGTGGTGAGTTTGCACAGTTCTATGGAGGTACTTCTCTATTGATTATGGTGGGTGTAATTATGGATACCTTAAGACAAATAGAAAGTTATTTGTTGATGAGACACTATGAGGGTATGATGAAGAGCGGAAATATGAAAAACAATCCTACAAATTACGCTGCCGCTGTATGATTCATTACAAAACTTCCGAGGAAGTTCAGATAATCAAACAAGGCGCTCAAATTCTAGGAAAGGCTCACGGAGAAGTGGCCAAACATATTAAAGAAGGGGTAAAGACCTCTTTTCTTGACAAAATAGCAGAGGAGTACATTCGTGATAACGGCGGTGTACCATCCTTCAAGGGCTATAATGGATTTCCTTCCTCTCTTTGTATTTCAGTAAATGAAGTGGTGGTTCATGGTTTTCCTAGTAGTTATATTTTGAAAGATGGCGATATAATCTCAGTAGATTGTGGAGTCTTTCACCAAGGTTTTCATAGCGATAGCGCTTATACTTACCCTGTCGGTGAAGTTTCTCCCCAAGTATTGTCATTGCTCAAAGCAACGAAGGATTCTCTTTATTTAGGTATTGAAAAGGCTGTTTTTGGTAATCGAATTGGAGATATAGGTTTTACTATTCAAAAATTTGTAGAAGCCAAAGGATATACCGTAGTAAGGGAATTGGTTGGCCATGGTTTAGGAAAAAATCTCCATGAATCTCCCGAGGTACCCAATTATGGTAAAAAAGGAAGCGGTCCTCTTCTTAAAGCTGGTATGGTGATAGCCATTGAGCCGATGATCAATCTTGGAACAAGGAATATTGTTCAAGAAAGAGATGGTTGGACGATTAGAACAGCCGACAGAAAGCAGTCAGCGCATTATGAACATACGGTGGCAATCTTTGAGGATAGAACAGAGATTTTGACTACTCACCAATATATAGAAGAAAATTTCAAATTCTAAGTATGGCAAAACAGACATCTATTGAACAAGATGGGACTATCGTAGAGGCATTGTCCAATGCAATGTTTAAAGTGGAATTGGAAAATGGACATCAATTAATTGCCCATATTTCCGGTAAAATGAGAATGAATTATATCAAGATCCTTCCGGGGGATAAAGTTAAATTGGAACTTTCTCCGTATGATCTTTCAAAAGGTAGAATCGTTTACAGATACAAATAAAATGTCATGAAAGTAAAGACATCAATCAAAAAGAGAAGTGTTGATTGTAAGGTTGTCAGAAGAAATGGAAAACTTTACGTCATCAACAAGAAAAATCCTAAGTTTAAACAAAGACAAGGTTAATCATTATGGCAAGAATTGCAGGTGTTGACATACCAGACAACAAGCGTGGTGAGATCGGCTTGACCTACATCTTCGGAATTGGTAGGAGCTCAGCGAGATCAATACTAGAAAAAGCAGGAATTTCTTTCGACAAGAAAGCAGGTGAGTGGGATGATGATGAATCAACCGCTATCAGAACTATCATATCTGAGGAATTTAGAACCGAAGGTGCATTGAAGTCTGAAATCCAATTGAACATTAAGAGATTAATGGATATTGGATGTTATAGAGGTTTGAGACACAGAAAAGGTCTTCCTGTTCGTGGTCAGAAAACCAAGAATAACGCGAGAACAAGAAAAGGTAAGAGAAAGACTGTTGCTAACAAGAAAAAGGCAACTAAATAAATCTTGAATTAGATTATGGCTCAGAAAAGAAACGATAAAGCTAAAGGTAAAAAAAGAGTAGTTAAGGTAGAAGCTGTGGGCCAAGTTCACATCAAAGCTTCTTTTAACAACATTATCATCTCTATTACCAATAATTCTGGTCAAGTGATCTCTTGGGCTTCTGCCGGTAAAATGGGATTCAGAGGCTCCAAAAAGAACACTCCTTATGCCGCACAAATGGCCGCACAAAATTGCGGACAAGTAGCATATGACCTTGGATTGAGAAAAATTGAGGTTTTTGTAAAAGGACCTGGTGCAGGACGTGAGTCCGCCATCAGAACTTTGCAAAATGTAGGACTGGATGTAACTACCATCGTGGATGTGACCCCACTTCCACATAATGGATGTCGCCCTCCAAAACGTAGAAGAGTATAATTTCTTAAAGAAGATATATAATGGCAAGATATACAGGTCCAAAGGCAAAGATCGCCAGAAGATTCGGTGAGCCTATCGAAGGATACAGCAAAGCTCTCCAAAAGAAAAATTACCCTCCCGGAATGCACGGAAGAGGTAGAAGAAAAAAGCAGTCCGAATATGCTATTCAGCTTGCTGAAAAGCAAAAGGCTAAATACATCTATGGTGTATTAGAAAGACAATTTGCTAAAATGTTTGATATTGCTTCCAGAAAACAAGGAATTACGGGTGAAAACCTCCTCCAGTTATTGGAATCAAGATTGGATAATACAGTTTATAGACTAGGTATTGCCCCTACAAGAAGAGGTGCAAGGCAACTTGTTTCCCACAAACATATTCTTGTAAACGGTGAACTAGTCAATATTCCATCTTATACCTTGAAGCCAGGTGATGTTGTATCTGTAAGAGAACGTTCAAAATCTCTTGAAGCAATCACCAATAGCCTTGCAGGTAGAAGTACACGTTATTCTTGGTTAGAGTGGGATAACACCTCTTTAGCAGGTAAGTTTGTATCGATTCCGACCAGAGATGATATTCCTGAGAATATCAAGGAACAGTTGATCGTCGAACTTTACTCTAAATAATTACTTTCAGACTTAAACAGAACTATTGATATGTCCATATTAGCATTTCAAATGCCCGAGAAAGTGGTAATGGAAAAAGCCGATGATTTTCACGGTCTATTCACCTTCAAACCTCTTGAAAAGGGTTACGGGGTCACCATCGGTAATGCCTTGAGGAGAATACTTTTATCCTCATTGGAAGGTTATGCGATCACTTCTGTGAAGCTTCCTGGGGTAGTACATGAGTTTTCTACAATCGAGGGCGTTGTTGAAGATGTGACTGATATCATTCTGAACCTCAAACAAGTTAGATTTAAAAAAGTCCATGATTCAATTGATGGGAAGATAACTGTTGAGGTAAAAAACCAGCCTGTTTTCACTGCAGGAGATATAGCCAAATTCACCTCTTCTTTTGAAGTTTTGAATCCTGAGCTGATTATCTGCCACCTTGATAATACTAAGAGTTTTGAAATTGAACTAACAGTAGAAAAAGGTAGAGGATATCTTCCCGCTGAAGAATCAAAACCGAAAGAGCAGATCTTTGGAGTAATTCCTATCGATGCCATTTTCACTCCAATTAAAAATGTGAAATACAGCGTGGAAAATACCAGGGTTGAGCAAAAGACTGACTTTGAAAAGTTGATCTTGGAGGTTACCACTGACGGATCTATCCACCCTGAAAAGGCGCTTCAGGAATCTGCGAAGATTTTGATCCAACATTTCATGTTGTTTTCAGACCAGACGATGGTTTTGGATTCTACAGGAGTGTCTGAGCCTGAACCAATCGACGAAGAATTCTTGCATATGAGAAAGCTTCTTAAAACTCCTTTGAGCGATTTGGATCTTTCTGTTAGAGCATTCAACTGTCTTAAAGCTGCTGATGTGAGAACCTTGGGAGACCTAGCTAGACTCGAAATTTCAGATATGATGAAGTTCAGGAATTTTGGTAAAAAATCCCTTGCTGAATTGGAGCAGTTGATCCAAGAAAAAAGCCTCACCTTTGGTATGGATTTGGCTAAGTATAAACTTGATGAAGAATAATTTAAAATGAGACACGGTAAGAAATTCAACCACCTTGGCAGGACAGCCAGTCATAGGAAGGCGATGCTTTCTAATATGGCAACTTCCCTGATTCTTCATAAGCGTATTTCTACGACGCTTGCCAAGGCAAAGGAGCTAAGAAAATATGTAGAGCCTCTGATTACCAGAGCTAAAGAAGATACAACACACAACAGAAGGATAGTATTTTCTTACCTTCAAAATAAAGAAGGTATCAAAGCCTTGTTTGGTGATGTTGTAGAAAAAGTTGGAACAAGAACTGGTGGTTATACTAGAATCATCAAAACCAATTTCCGACTTGGTGATAATGCAGAAATGTGTATCATTGAGCTAGTAGACTTCAATGAATTGATGTTGAAAGATGCTCAACCAGCCAAAAAGACAACTAGAAGAAGCAGAAGAAGTTCAGCTAAAGCAACTGACTCCGCTGAGGCTCCTGTCGAAAAAGCTGAAGAGAATAAAGAAGAAAATACTGGTGAATAATTCATGTCAGATGATTCTAAATATAAAGGGATTGGACTTTGGTTCAATCCCTTTTTTTATTTCCAGATCAAATTACCAAGGCTAATACTCCAAAAATCCTTAACTTTGACAAGTCCAAAAAATAACAATGAATAAGCAAAAAGCAACCCTTCTATTGGCTGACGGCACCATTTTTCATGGTACCTTAATCGGGAGTAATGGTACCAACGGCGGTGAAATTTGTTTCAACACAGGCATGACCGGATACCAAGAAATCTACACAGATCCTTCTTATACAGGACAAATTGTGGTTACTACAACCTCTCATATTGGAAACTACGGTGTCATAGATTCTGAGGTAGAATCGGACCACCCGACTATAGCAGGGATAGTGGTAAACAGTTTCTCCGAAGGATTCAGCAGACTTGATGCTAGTGGTTCTTTACAGGACTATCTTGTCAAATATGGCATTACAGGGATTGCTGATATTGATACAAGGAAACTTGTAAGGCATCTTCGTTCAAAAGGAGCAATGAATGCAATCATCAGCTCAGAATTTGAAAGCGACTTAGCCGGCCTTATGGCTGAATTGAATAAAATTCCCGACATGAATGGTTTGGAGCTATCGTCACAAGTTTGTACGACTGAGCCTTACTTTTTTGGAGAGGAATCATCAGCCATAAAAGTCGCATGCCTTGATTTTGGTATTAAAAGGAATATATTGAGAAACTTGGCTGATCGAGGTGTTTATTGTAAAATTTTCCCTGCAAAGACCACCTTGGCTGAAATGGAAGTTTGGAATCCTGACGGCTATTTTCTTTCCAACGGACCGGGTGATCCGGCTGTTATGGATTATGCCGTCCAGACTGCAAAAGACATCCTAGGTACAAATAAGCCATTGTTCGGGATTTGTCTAGGTCACCAGATCCTTGCTGAAGCCTGTGGTATTTCCACCTATAAAATGCACCATGGCCATAGGGGCTTGAATCACCCTATCAAAAACCTCCAAACGGGAAAAAGTGAAATCACTTCACAAAACCATGGTTTTGTTGTTAATAGGGAAGATGTAGAGAAAAGCGATATCGTCGAAATGACGCATATACACCTAAATGACAATACAGTTGCCGGAATTAAATTAACCGGCAAACCCGCTTTTTCTGTACAATACCATCCTGAGTCCTC
>NZ_CDSBKL010000032.1:0-20049 GCF_977115555.1 Aquiflexum sp. | reverse complement strand
CAATCGGGGTATGGAGGCAGTTTTCTGAACCTTGGGAAATGGCGGAGAGTGGGTATCGATTTATCAGGGAAATGGGAGAAAAGCATGGGCTTTAAATTCAGCATTGAGATAAATCTATTATTATCTGGAATCTAAATTCAAAAGTTTTTTCTGTCAAATAGAGATATTAACTGATACTGTATATTCGTAGAAATTAAATTGTTATCTAGCAATCAACCCGGCTTGAAGTGCAATTTCCCCGGCTCCGCCACGGCGGACAAGTGTGGACCGTGGACTGTGGACATTATTATCCCTGTTTTTTTAACCAATCCCCAACCCTTTCATTAAAATCCTCTAAATTCTCCCAATGAAAAGCATGGCCGCTTTTCTCGTAGATATGCAATACCGATCCGGGGATGGCGGCAGCCACTTCCTTTGTCATCCACACTGGGGTGAAAATATCATCTTCGCCTCCAAGCACGAAAACCGGGCAGGTCACTTTGCCCAAATCCTCTAAAACATCATGTGTCACACAGGCCGCAGCCTGTCCTTCCAAACCAATCAGCGGCTGTGGATTCGGATCCAAAGCTGCATTTTTTCGGTCTTCCAACAGTCCTGTATGAAATTCCTCATTGTCCCAAGATTGCTTGGAAAAAATCAATAACTGAATATACACGCTGAATTCCTCAGGTTTCAACCTTGCTTTGCAATCCTTCATGTGTTGGAAAATCGCTTTGGCGGTATTGTCACAGCGTGCCCAAGGACACATCAGCACCATGGCTTTGACCCTAGTCGGGAAATGGATTGCCATCTGTTGGGCGATGATGCTGCCCATAGATACCCCCGCAACTTTGACAGCACCCAAACCCAAATGATCCAAAACGCCGATGCAATCCTGCGCCATCTGAAGGGAAGTATATGGACCTGCAGGTTTGTCGGATTTGCCGACTCCCCTGTTGTCCACGAGAATACAGCGGAAGGATTTTGCCCAATGGGTGACGTGTTTTTCCCAGACACTTCCCGGGGCAGTGATTCCCATGATCAGGAGCAGCGGTTCTCCCGAGCCCCTTTCTTCGAAATAGATGTTGGTTCCGTTGGTGGTGATGGTTGGCATTTTTTATAAAATGGTTATTGGTTATTTGTTATTTGGTAATGGTTGTAATTGTTCTAGTTGTTCTAATGGTTCTAATGGTTCCGGCAAATCAGACTGGTGTAATTGTTTTAGCATTTGTCGATATTTTTTGATTGCCGAAATTTTCAGGTTATCATCTCCCTGTCTTGAATCTTGTGTCTCGTTTCTCGCTTCAACTCACAACCCTGGAACAAGCGTTTCCTGAATCCATCTCCCATCATGGAGGGTAACAAAATCAGGGTCTTCCAATGCTTCTTTTCCTTCGTCTTCGCAGATGATCCAACCTGCATAACCTATATCCTTGAGCCATTGTGTAATCCCGATCAAGTCAACTTTTCCTTTTCCCATCAAGGCGAACTCCGGATTCCCGTCCCAATCTTTGTAATGCACATGGTTGATCATGTATTGGTATTCTTTCATTTTGGCAAGAGGATCCATACCACCATTGATGATGTGGCCGACGTCAGGACACCAACCTGTGGCAGCCAGGTCAAGTCCCTCCAAGATGACTTTATAATCGTCTTCTGTCCTTGTGATGGAAGTATGGGGGGAATTTGGGTGGAAACTGCTTTCAACTCCTTTTTCTTTGGCCCTTCGGGAAACAGTGTTCACGATGTCGGTCAGGCTTTTCCTCCGCTGCACAATGTCATGCCTGCCTGTTGGAATCTGTACCGTACAAAGTACCGAACCGGGAAATCTCTTTAGCAAGTTGATGGCATTGTCAGCGACTTTCCGCTCTTCATCGGTTTCCTCTTTTCCGTTCCAGTCCAAAGCCAAGGCTACAGCAGCCAGTTCAATACCCTGTTCCTTGAGTTTTTCCTCCAATAAAACAGGATCAGAAAGTTTTCCCATCCAAGAGAAAATTGGTTGGATTCCTGTAAAGCCGGCTTTGGCAATGATGTCGATCATGTGGCCAAGCTGGTCTTTGTAGGTTTCCCCGTTATTGTTCATGTACCAGGTATAGACCTCGGCTCCGAATTTGAATGGTAGTTTTTCCATGGTTATATTTTTTGGGGTTTTGTTGATTTTGAAGCGACTAACTGTTCCATTTTTTTAATTCATTGGTAATGAATGCCTCAAGAATTTCCTTTTTGGGCAATTCAAGAAGGTATTTGGACACGAATAACTTGTTATCCATGCCTGTTGTGGCGAACTCTACCAACGCAGTGTTTTTATTGGTTACCAATAATATCCCAACTGTGGGATTATCATCACTTTGCATTACGTTGGCTTTGAAATAGTTTACATAAGTATTGAGTTGCCCGATGTTGTGATGGTTAAACTCTTCCACCTTCAGCTCCACCAGAACATGGCATTTGAGGATTCGATGGTAAAATACCAAGTCGATAAAAAAATACTCATCACCGATCAGGATTTTCTTTTGTCGGGCTTCGAGGCAAAAACCATGTCCCATTTCCATCATAAAATCCTGCAAATGGTCCAACAAGGCTGTTTCTAAATCACTTTCCTCTACCGCATTTTTCGCCTTTAATCCCAAAAATTCAAATGCATATACTGATTTCACGATATCAGAAGGATTGGCAATTTCTGCCTTTTGTTGCGTGATTTTGCTGAGCATTTCAGGTTTGATGCTCATTCCACTTCGCTCGTAATATAGGCTGTTAATTTGGCGTTTGAGTTCTCGCACGCTCCAAGTGCCTTTTATGCATTCAAGTTCGTAGAACGTGCGTTTAAGTGATTGCTCAAACTGTAAAAGTTGTTCAATATGGCTGTAGGATAAATTAAGTAATAATTTTTTGGCGGGAACCAAAAGGTTATTTTCATATTGTGGGGTTACTGTCCCCACTTTTTGTGACGTTTCCAATTGTGGGTTCACTGTCCCCACAATTGGAAAAGAAAAAAGTTCAGGCAAGGATTTAGCATTTTGTTCTGACTGAAGGTATTGTCCTATATGAGGGTAAAGCAAATAAAAATCTTTAAATCGGTATAAGGATCTGCGGTCAATTCCCTTAATATATTTGAGTCGATGGCTTAACGTATCAAAAAGTTTATCTCCATAAGCAGCCCTATCTTCCCCCTTCTGCTCAAACTCTACAATATAATACCCGATCAGCCAATTCCTCAAAGTCAGGGATACATTGACCGCCTTGGCCGCTTGATGCTGAAAGTGGCTATGGGTTTTGGCAATTGTATCTATTAGAAGTTCAAAGTTCATTTTCGTAGCTGTTACTTTTTTCCGAATCTGTTCAAAACCCTTCGCCGTTAGAAAGTCCGTAGCGACATGGACTTTAGCGGTTCACCGATGGCTTGTCCGCACACCCAATCTATATAGAGCTTCCTCTCATTTTTTCAACTTCTTGGATTTCAATTGGCAAAGGTTCGCCTAATAGCATCGAACCTGTATCCGTGATCAGGTAAGCATCCTCCACCCTTATCCCTCCAAAATCCCTGTAGAGTGCCACTTTTTCATAGTCTATGTAATCGCTATGCAGGTTTTCATCCTGCCATTGATCGATCAGTTTTGGGATAAAATAGATCCCCGGCTCGATGGTAACCACAAAACCCTTTTCGAGTTCTTTTCCCAAGCGGAGTGATTTCAAACCAAACTGACTGCTTTTTTTGAGTTCGTCAGTATATCCCACATATTCCTCTCCCAAATCCTCCATATCGTGGACATCCATGCCCATCATATGTCCCAAACCACATTGAAAAAACAGGGCATGTGCTCCCTGATCCACTGCCTCATCCAAGTTTCCCTTCATAATACCAATTTCTTTGAGGCCTTCTACAAGCTTTTTGCAAGCCAAAAGGTGAACTTCCTTGAACCTAATACCCGGCTTTAATGCAGCTACTGCGGCTTGATAAGCATTCAGTACAATTTGATAGATTTCTCTTTGGCTATCTGAAAATCTTGGACCGACCGGAATGGTCCGGGTAATGTCACCTGCATAATGCATGGCCGACTCAGCCCCAAAATCCCCCAAAAGCATTTTCCCTTCCACCAAAGTATTGGAATAATTATGGTTGTGCAGAATCTGTCCGTCAATGGTGATAATGGGAGGAAATGATACATTACCGCCTAAGGAAAGGGCTTCTCCGGTCACCAAACCTAGAAGCTCGTATTCCTTCATTCCTGGTTTGGCCTCAATCATCAATTTTTTGTGCATGCTTACACTGATGTTCACCGCCTTGGTTATTTCCCTGATTTCTTCCTCCGACTTGATGGACCTTAATGAGACAACTGCTTTGATAAATTCCACAGAAGCTAGGGAGAGAATTTCCTGCAGGGATTTACCAAGCCATCCTGCCAGTTTTTGAGAATTTTCAGGGCGATAGGGAGGCAAGAAATGGATTTGCTGATTGCTGATGGAAGCCAAAAATTTATCGATGTCGCCTTTTGATTTTGTTTCCCCTACTCCTGCAGTGTGTGCCAAATCAGAAAGAGGCGGGTGTGTTCCCTGCCAAATCGATTCTTCAGTAGTCAAATTATCTCCAAAAAGGATTTCGATATCCTGATCAATGTCTATCACTGCTGTGAGACCCGGCATATCCAACCCAAAAAAATAAAGGAAAGTGCTATCCTGTCTAAATGGATACCAATTGTCTTTGAAGTTAACGCTGCTTTCTTCATTTCCCAAAAAAAGCAGGATTCCGGAGCCTATTTTTTTCTTTAATAGCTTCCTTCTTTCAGTATAAGTTTCTTTCGAAAAGGTGGTTTGCATATTTATTTCTTTGACCAAAAATCAGTTCTCATCCAAGATAGAAATTACATTTTATCAATTCAAAAACCAATGATGAAATCCCTCCACCTACTCCATGAATGGTCAATTGACAATCTTTTTCTTCAGATCAAAGCATTGGTTTGAACCATAACCCTGCAATGACAAAAAGTGCAACCTGATCAGGTTAAATGCCTGAGATTTTTCAGTCAAATTGATTTTAATTTCCCAAATGCAATAAATTGGGTTAAAGAATTTGGGGAATGACAATTTCCAAAGGTTTAAGTTTTATATTTAAGTAGAAAACCAAAAGTGATATGAACTACCCAAGCATATTTAATGATGTCATTGGCCCGGTAATGAGAGGCCCGTCTAGTTCCCATTGTGCTGCTTCCCTAAGAATCGGAAGAATATGTCATGACCTGATGGATGCTAGGATTTCCGAAATCCAAATTGATTTTGATCCCAACGGTTCCTTGGCTACCACCCACAAAGAGCAAGGGTCGGATATGGGATTATTTGGAGGGTTTCTTGGATGGGAAGCTTACGATGAGAGATTGGTAAATTCCGAAATCCATATCGGCGCAGCGGGAATCAAAGTAAAAATCGACATCAAGGATATTCAGGCTGAGCATCCAAATACCTATAAAATCACTTTAAGCAATCCCTGGGAAACACATCAAGTCATAGCAATCTCTACCGGCGGAGGGATGATAGAAGTAATAGAGATTGACGGGGTAAAGGTTTCTTTAGCAGGAGATAGTTTTGTTACATTGATTTATACTACCGACCAACAAAAGTTGAAAAACTACCTCCAACAATCCGATATCCTTGATGATGTGGAAATCCATTCCGAAGTAGGGAGTTTTACAGCCATAAAATCCCCCGCTTTTTTAGATAAAACGCTCATTGAAGAACTGAAGTCCATTGAGGGAGTATCGCAGGTGAAACAAATAAAACCTGTTTTGCCAACACTTACAGGAAAAAATCAAACCGTTCCATTCATTACCTGTGATGAGATGCTGGCTTACAACCAAGACAAGAATTTGAGTCTATGGGAATTGGCTGTTCGGTATGAAAGTATCAGAGGAAATATCACCTCTGTGGAAGTGCTTGCCAAAATGGATGAGATACGTATCATCCTCAAAAACGCAGTAGAGACCGGCCTAAAAGGAACTTCCTTTGAAGACAGGATCTTGGGTCCCCAATCTGTGAAATTTAAGTCCATGATGGAAGATAGAAAACTGATCAGCGGGGATGTTTTGAACCGGATTATCATGTATGTGTCTGCCATCATGGAGGTCAAGAGCTCAATGGGCGTAATAGTGGCGGCCCCAACTGCAGGGTCATGCGGTGCTATGCCAGGGGCTGTTTTGGGAGTGGCTGATTCCTTGGGTCTTTCAGATGAGGAGACGGTCAAAGCCTTGATGATAGCCGGTTTGATAGGGGTTTTTATTGCGGCACATTCCACTTTTGCAGCAGAGGTGGGAGGCTGTCAGGCCGAATGCGGTTCCGGTGCGACGATGGCAGCAGCTGCGATTGTCCATTTGGCAGGAGGCAATTTGAACCAAAGTATTTCTGCTGCTTCGATGGCTTTACAGAGTTCTTTGGGTATGATTTGTGACCCAATCGGAAACAGGGTTGAGGCCCCTTGTCTAAACAGAAACGTAATGGCTGCCTCCAATGCACTTTCATGCGCCAATATGGCCTTGGCAGATTATGACCATTTAATCCCTTTGGATGAAGTCATTGAGACCATGTATGAAGTGGGAAAAAGTATCCCAAACACCTTAAGATGCACCAATCTGGGAGGTTTATCCATTACCAAAACCGCCAAAGAAATCGAAGCTAAACTTACGCATAAGTATTTTTATAAGAATTGTTGATTCAAGGAAGCAGGCTAAGGCGAGATTGCAGACCATAAACATATCAATCGGAAACATCACTTCCCCTTCAACTCCTCATCTGGAATGGCCATGGTATGGTTGGCCAAGAGCACGTATTTACCATCAACCTTGCTATAAGTCCGCATGAAATGATATGTAATAGGACTTTGTCCCTTGTCGACCACCGTGTACCCACTCACTACCCCTGTATTTCCCACAGTCACCACAGTATGGCCTCGTGAAACTCTGCCCTGTGTATCGTTTTCCTGACCGGCTTGAATCCTCTTTGCCTTGGAGACCACTGCCTCTTTCCCATCAATCTGATTTGCATGGTTATGCACCCAAATGAAATCGGCAGCAAGCAGATTTTCCAAAAAACCAACATCAGAGTCCAAAAGGGCTTTTTCCCATCCAAGGTCTAATCCCAAAAGAGTTTGGTGATCCTGAGTCTGTGCCACTGAAGTCAGAACCAATATTGTAAGGAGTAGGGGAATTAGGATTAATCTTTTCATGGTTTGGTTATTGGTTGGTGGGTAATTGAGTAATTGGTTATTTGGTTAATTGATTAACTGATTAACTGATTTCAGTAACCAACCGTTTTTGCTTCTTGTCTCTTGACTCTGGTTTTTACCTATCAACGAAGCTTGGTACTTTGTACCTTATACTTTGTTCAATTTTCTTATTTCTCGTTTCCTTATAAAGACCTTCAAGGTTCAAAAAAACCTCAAAGGTCATGTCTTTCTCTTCTTGTCTCTCGGTTCTTCCATCTGACAAAGATTTCTCAGTCGTGCCTCCTTCGAAAAGACAAGGATAAGCTTACATGGACACTCGTTGCATGTCTTGCTTCTTGTCTCTCGTTTCTTGCTTCTACACAAATTTTCCAAACTCCATACTTCCTCCTTCCCAACTTCCTACTTCTCCATCGGATGCTCTTTCAGGAGTTCGGTTGGCGAATAGAATCCTTTTTTGTCAGCTACTTTTGCCCTGACTTCTTTGACCTGGTCAGGCCTGATAGGCGAAGCCTCATTTCCGAAGGAATTTCTCACATAGGTCAATACTGCTGCGATTTCATTGTCATTGAGCATGCCTTCATACGGTGTCATCGGAACCTGTCCGGGATATTCCCTGCCTGCAACGGTAATCGGACCCATGAGTCCTTTCAATACAATTTTGATCAGCCTCTCCTCATTGCCGAGGACCCAAGGCGTACCCACGAGAGGTGGAAACAAAGAAGCGGAAAGTCCTCTTCCGTCATTTTGGTGACAGGTACTGCAAAAACCGTCTCGGGCATAGATTTCTTTACCCATGTTGTAGAGTTCAAGGTCACTGCCGGTCAACTTGGACTTGATCGTCTCTTCCTTTTTCTCCCTGACAGAAAGGCCATTGATATGGGCTACGGCAGCTTCATGGGCATGGACTGACCATTTGTCCAAAGGCATTTTTTCGGCTTCCGCCAAAATCGGTAAGCCTTTTTCCCTTGGCAACCAAGACGCTGCAACAATCGCCTCCAATCTTACCCTGCTGTTTTCATCTTTGACTGCCTGCATGAGTAGATCCGCCTGTTCATTAACCTGATGTCCCGAATAGCGAAGGACCCTGACAGCCGCGGTTCTTGCCCGGAAATCTTTGGCTTGTAACAATTGCTTGAGCAGTTTTTGGTCAACTTTATTCAATCCCCAACTTACCCAAAGACCTTCTAAAAGGTAATGCTCATAATTCGGATCATTTTTATCCAACTTAGAAACCCAAGACTCCATGGCCGGGAGCACTTCTTTCGGATCCCTTCCTCGGAGTTCACGGCGGGTGCGGTAACGCGTCCTGAATTCGGGCAGCTTCAAATTGTCCAACAACTCAGGTATTGTCGCGCCATCCACTTTTGCCGGAGTGACCAAAGGCCGGGAAGGATATGTAATCCTGTATACCCTTCCATGGACATGGTCACGAAGTGGGTCACGGGCATTGTGCTGCATGTGGCCGATCAGAACATTGTGCCAATCGATAAAATAAAGCGAACCGTCAGGTGCAAACTCCATGTCCACAGGGCGGAAATTTCTGTCTGAACCTTTGACTATATCCTGTCGAAATTTGGTGATAAAGCCTGTTCCATCGTCCAAAACCTGATGCTGCTTTATCCCCAAAAATCCGATGGTATTTGCAATCAGCAAATCACCTTGGACTTCCTCCGGGAAATGTCGGCTCGAAACAAATTCCAAACCTGAAGTCGGACGGACTTTATGTGCTTCTTCGATGAGGTTTTCAGATTTATGTGTTGCTTCACCATATCGTGGCAAAACCGATCCCGGCATCATCCACCTGACATCAGGACCGGAAGTTTCCGCAAAGAAATTTTGTCCCCAATCATCAAAAGCAATACCCCAAGGATTGGGAATTGAAAGTTGGGCAGTACGCTCTAAGTGGCTTCTGGCAGGATTAAATCTGTAAAAACCTCCGTTTGTCGCCCTGACCGGGCCATAGGAAGTTTCGACATTGGTATGCAAAAACACTCCCTCCGCCATGTAAATAGCCCCGGAAGGATCCGCTGCAAAAGCTGAAATCACGTGGTGCGTATCATGGTCATCAAAGCCGCTCAACAAGGTTTCGATCTTGTCAGCCTTGTCATCACCGTCTGAGTCGATCAGGATTTTGAGGTTGGTGCCCTGAGAAATATAAACCCCTTCAGGGGCAATCTCAAAACCCATAATGAGGTGCAAGCCATCTGCAAAAATGATTTGCTTGTCGGCTTTGCCATCGTTATTGGTATCTTCTAAAATTATGAGCTTGTCATTTGGACGGGAATCACCGGGCTTGTAATGCGGATAACTTGGTACAGTCGCCACCCACAGTCTGCCTTTGTTGTCAAAACTCATCTGAACAGGATTGGCCAAGTCAGGAAACTCAACTTCGGAGGCAAAAAGCTCAATTTTGTAGCCTTCAGGAACAGTAAGCCTATCCAAAGCATCCTGACCGTAGAGGTATTCTGTACTTCCGTTTTGTTCGGGATTGTAATTGGTCTCGACAGGAGGCAATGTTCTGGTATTTTTATCCGCTGCTACAAGGTCCATTTTCTCTCCTTTTGTTGCTTTCCAGATGGCCTCATCGCGGATGGCTGTCATCTGACGGATTTTTTCCAATTCAGCAGGATAGTTGTCCGGACCAAAAGGAGCATATCGCCGACCAAAAACGTGCACCCCATTGGGGATTTTATAGTCATTGTGCCACATCCAGTTTTTCTCCATCACCATGTCATGGATCAACTCACGGTTCTCTTCGGCTTTGGGAGAATCATCTCCAAAAACAGCATCGGCAAGCAGTACCGCCAACTTTTTGTAACCTTCTTCATTCAATTGAGATCCATCTATGGTCAAAGGTTCAGAACTGGATTCATACCAATCTTTGGAAGGAGTAAATGCATCGACAAAAAGGACTTTGTTTCTTTCCGCAATTTCCTTCATGGCCTGGGTGTACAGCGCAAGGTTTTCATTTTCCTTTTTGCCATCAGGCAAATCACGTAGATCAGAAAGGTCCTCAAAAGCAATGGGTGAAATGATGGCTAGTTTTGGTGCGGACTTGCCATTATATTGTTGTTTTAAAGTATGCTTGATAAAAGCATCCAATTCCCCTTTGTAATTGTCTAAGCCGTCAACTCCCTGAAAGGATTCATTATACCCAAAAAATGCCAAGACAACATCAGCCTGATGACGGGTCAGCCATTCATCCGGATATTCAAAGTGCCCTTCCGAACCTGATTTATTGGCATACTCGGTCTGGAATTCCTCTGCTCCGGGAAAAGCCCAAGGAGTTTCCCTCCCCGAATGCGGTCTGAATCCCGGCGTATCTCCCCCATCACCCATGTTTCGGATATAAAGCAAACTGTCAGGATACCGAACATGCATTTCGGTCTCAAACTGCCCATACTCCATCATCCTTGAAGCAAGGTTATTTCCTATCAGGATAATGTGAGAGCCTTTGTTAAATTCAAGTGATTCGGACTTTTTGCATTGGAAAAAAATACTGGAGATCATCAAAATCAAAGTGAATCTCAGGAATTTTTTACCGCTGTTTTTGATTGGGTTCATCATATGGTGCTTTCCGTTAATTGTCTCGCCTTTGATAGATGTCTCGGGCTTTGGTGGTTTTTTGAATGATAAAAGTTTTTTTTATTTATCGCTTTGCTATCCTGTCTTGTCCTGTTTGAAGGTCTGCAACAGACTTGGTGAATTTCCCTTTAAGGTATAAACAGAGAATCCAAATAGCAAACAGGAATTGGCAGTCGGCAAATAGTCATTATGAAAATTCTATGGGATAAGAAAAACGTGAAGGTACAGGATGGATTTTCATGCAAAAGAGAAGAAAATTAGGATTACGATTTCTTAATCCATTCAATTGCATTAAATTTTAAGATGGTTTCAGAAGGCTTTTGGCTATGGCAGTTTTTGGGCAGGCTCCATCCTATGGTGGTGCATTTTCCGATAGCCCTATTGTTTTTTGCTGCTTTTCTGGAATTGTTAACTATCGGGAAATTCAAATCCAAATTACGCTCCGGTATCAACCTGATGGTTTTGACCGGTGCTGCCTCAACTTTGGTGGCTGCAATTTTGGGGTTGTTGCTTGCCAACAATGAAGCGGTTGAAGGCGAGCTCCTTGACCTTCACCGATGGTTGGGGATAGCAACAGCAGTTTTCAGTTTGGCTGTACTTTTTCTCTTGAATCAGGTAGAGAAAAATAGCCAAAGGGAAAAAATCAAGACTTATCGAGCAGTGCTTTTTATTTCCGCCATTGGTGTTGGGTTCTCCGGACATTTTGGGGCATCCTTGACCCATGGAGAAGATTTCCTCACCGAAACTTTACCTTGGAATGGTGCCAAATCTTATGAACCTAGCAGTTTTGACTTGGCTTCTTTTGATAGCGGTGCATCGGGATTGAGTCCTGAAAAAGAAATGCAATTGATCGGGGAAGTCAGGACGATCTTGGCCCACAACTGCTACAAATGCCACAGCGGCGCAAAAATTGAAGGGGAACTGAGATTGGATGAAAGGGAGTTTGTCTTCCAAGGTGGCGAATCCGGCGCTATTTTGATTCCGGGAAATCCTTCCGAAAGTGAGCTTATCCGCAGGGTCAACCTCCCAAAAAACCACAAGGATGTCATGCCATCCAAAGGCAAGCATCTGAGCGTCGAAGAAATCAAACTGCTCAGCTATTGGATAGAAAAGGGAGCACCTTGGCCGTATGGAGCCGAGCAAAAAAGCGTGTATCGGGTGGCAAAATTGGCACCGAGAAAACCCGCATTGCCAACGCCAACTGCCGGACTTGAAAACCCCATTGACCTTTGGGTCAATGCCTATTTTGAAGAAAATAATGTTTCCTGGCAGCCTGTAGTAGATGACAGGACTTACCTCCGCAGGATTTATCTGGATGTGGTGGGATTAGTTCCAAGTCCTGAGGAATTGAATGCTTTTTCCAATGATCCCAATCCTGACAAAAGATCCCTTTGGCTGCGCAAACTTCTTGACAGGAATAATGACTATGCTACCCATTGGCTTACCTTTTGGAACGATGCCCTGCGAAATGACTACACCGGAACAGGATACATTACGAACGGCCGTTACAACATCACCGATTGGCTCTACAAATCCTTGCAAAGCAACAAACCCTACGATGTTTTTGTCAAAGAATTATTGAATCCGACTGATGCTTCCAAGGGATTTATCGAAGGAATCCGATGGAGAGGAACTGTCAACGCAAGCCAAAGAACCGAGATGCAGGCCGCCCAAAATGTCGGTCAGGTGATCTTGGGACTCAACCTCAAATGTGCTTCCTGCCACGACAGCTTTATCAGCGACTGGAAATTGGAGGAAGCCTATGCCTTTGCCAATATTTTTGCAGATTCGACTTTGGAAGTCAGCAGGTGTGAAAAACCAATCGGAAAAATGGCGGACACCAAAATCCTGTGGGAAGAACTTGGCGAGATGGACGGCACCCTTTCCCGCTCAGAAAAACTCAGACAGCTCTCTGAATACCTAGTCCAACCGGCTAATGGTAGGATGTACCGCACCATCGTCAACCGAATCTGGAAACAGATGATGGGCCGTGGCATGGTCGAGCCAGTGGACGAAATGGACAATGAACCTTGGAGTCAAGATTTGTTGGATTGGTTGGCTTCGGATTTTGTAGAAAAAAACTATAACCTGAAGGAATTGATCTACCTGATCGGAACCTCTAAAATCTATCAATCCCCTTCATTTGGGGTAAAAAGCCCGGATATTTTCCTAGCCGAGGATTATGTGTTTGGAGGAATGGTCAGACGAAGAATGACTGCTGAGCAATTCTCAGATGCGGTCAGCCAGATTTTCAGTCCTGTTTTTGAAGAGAAGGACATGAAATACAATCCTGCCCAACTCCTTCCTGAGCAAAATTCCAAGTTGACCTATACCCGAGCTTCCCTTGTGGCAAACAACAGTTTCCTCACTGCCCTCGGGCGACCAAACAGGGAGATCGTCTCCACCAACCGAGATTCACAGGCGAGTTTGTTGCAGGCCTTGGAACTTACGAATGGCGAAAGGTTGAATGCTGTCTTGGAAAAAGGAGCAGTACAATGGAAGGAAAAATACAAGGACGGACTGAGCATAATCAACGAAGTATATACAAAGGCATTGCTCCGAAAGCCAAGTAAAAAGGAAAGAGAAATCGCATTGGCTGCTTTGGGAAAATCTCCTGATTTGGATCAGATACAGGATTTCTTTTGGGCTGTGGTTTTGCTTCCCGAATTTCAATTGATTTATTAATAATGAAATAATGAGAGACAACCTAAACAGAAGGGATTTTTTGAAGAAAACCAGTGCTGCCGCCATTGCAACCATGGCTGCAGGTGCTCCTTTTGCAGGTTTGATGTCCTCCTGTAATTCCAAAATCTCCATTCCGGCGACAGCTGATACAGTCATTTTGTTATTTATGGCAGGAGGTATGGCGCATACAGAGACCTTTGATCCCAAAAAACATACACCATTCCGGAAAGGCATGCAATCCAGCGAGGTGCTGAGTACCTTCCCTTCCGTGCCAACAATCTTGGATGATATCCATTTTTCGGAAGGTCTGGAATCCATCGGGAAAATCATGGACAAAGGGACTTTGATCCGTTCCTATGTTGCTGCTGACGTTGGACATATCCTGCATACCCGCCACCAATACCATTGGCATACCTGCTACGAGCCGCCTCAATCTGTGGTCGTTCCACACTTCGGCTCTTGGATAGCCAAAGAGTTGGGTCCGCTCAATCCCGTTATCCCACCCTTTATCAATATCGGTCAAAGGTTTACAGTCGGGGAAGGGGAAGAACTGAAAGCCTTTCACAGTGCGGGATTTTTGGGTTCTGAGTTTGGACCTTTTCTGATTCCTGATCCTACTTCAGGACTGGAAAGTGTCAGGCCTCCTGTGGGGATGTCTACCAGTAGATTTGAGTCGCGCAACCAACTGTATGAAAACCTGATCAAGGAAAGTGCTATGGGGGAATTTGGCAGTGATTACCAAAAGGAATCCCTAAAAAGATCGATGGAGCAAGCATATATGCTTTTGAATTCTCCCGAGGCCAAGGCTTTTGACCTGAGTCAGGAATCCAAAGAAAGCTATGACAGATACAATACAGGGAAGTTTGGATTGGGCTGTCTTTTGGCAAAAAGACTGGTTGATCAGGGAGCGAGATTTATCAGTGTGACGACAGAATACGAACCCTTCTTTGGTTGGGATACCCATGACAACGGCCATACCCGATTGAAGGACATGAAAAAAATGATCGATGCACCGATAGCCCAACTCATCAAAGACCTAGACGAAAGCGGCAGACTAGACCGGACAATGGTCATCGTGGCAAGTGAATTCAGCAGGGACATGCTGACAGAAGGCCGACCCGATCTGAAAGTCTTAGATCAGGTAGAAGTCCCGGAAATCATAGAAGACATGAAAAACTACGGGATGCACAGGCATTTTACCGACGGCTGTTCGGTATTGATGTTTGGGGGAGGCATCAAAAGAGGACATGTCTTCGGCAAAACCGCCGATGAGCGTCCCTGTAAAACCATTGAAAATCCCATCAAAATCAACAATCTCCACCAAACGGTTTACCGTGCTTTGGGCATCGCCCCTGACACGAATTACATCATCGAGCAAAGACCTTTCTATACCACACCCGACGGACATGGAAAAGCAGAGATGGATTTGCTGATTGGATAGGAAAAAATTAAATCCGAAAACCATATCCATGAACGGTTTCAATGAAAAATCTATTTGCCCTAACTTGAAATGAAATTTTCCCAACAATAAAACCTCAGCTTCAAAACCATCAACCGAACATTTTCAACCCTGAAAAATATGTCTTACACCAAACTAACCTACAAACTCCTAAGCCTTTTTTTGGTCACGGGAATTCTCTTTTCCTGCGGAAAAAGCCCGGAAGAAAGCAAACCACTTCACCCAAAAGTCGCCAAACTAAAACTGCCTGAAGGCTTCAAAGCTGAGCACATCTACAGTCCGGGAGAAAACGGACAAGGCTCTTGGGTAGGGATGACTTTTGATGACAAAGGAAGGATGATAGTCACTGACCAATACGGCGCCTTATACCGTTTGGAAATTCCTGCAATCGGTTCTGATTCTTTGGCTCCAAAAGTAGAGAAACTTAAAATCGGAACAGGACCCGATGACAAGATTGGCATGGGTTTTTCACAAGGCGTCTTGTTTGCCTTTAACAGCCTTTACGTCACTGTCAACCACAATGCCAATGAGGAATTTGAAAAAGGAACCGGTTTGTACAGACTTCAGGACCTTGATGGTGATGACCAATTTGAGCAGATCACTTTGATCAAATCCCTTCAGGGCGAACCAGGAGAACATGGACCGCACAGTATGATCTTGTCCCCTGACAAAAAATCTATTTTTATCGTGGCAGGAAACCATGTCGATGTGCCCGAAATGAATGCCTACAGAATCCCAAGGGTTTGGAATGAAGACAATGTATTTCCTTTGATCAAAGATCCCCGCGGGCATGCCAACAGCCGCATGGCTCCCGGAGGATGGATTGCCCAAATCAATCCTGATGGAAGCAATTGGGAACTTTTTAGTGTAGGTTTCAGAAATGCCTATGACATTGCATTCAATGAAGCAGGGGAATTATTCACCTATGATTCGGATATGGAATGGGATTTTGGGATGCCTTGGTATCGTCCCACCAGGATCTGCCATGTGACGAGCGGAAGTGAGTTTGGCTGGAGAACAGGTAACCAAAAATGGTCTCCCAATTACCCTGACAACCTTCCTGCTACTTTGAATATCGGACAAGGTTCTCCTACCAATGTGATGTTTGGAACAGGATCAAAATTTCCTGAGAAATACCAAAAAGCGCTGTATGCTTTTGACTGGAGTTTTGGGATCATCTATGCTGTAAGCCTAACTCCTTCCGGCGCAACTTATTCAGCTACTGCTGAGGAATTTATTTCCGGTTCTCCACTTCCCTTGACAGATGGAGAAATCGGCCCTGACGGCGCAATGTATTTTATGACTGGAGGAAGAAGGTTGGAATCAGATGTGTATCGTGTGTATTATGCGGGTGATGAAAATACCAATACCCAAACAACTTCGGCAGAAATTCCCGAAGCCATTCAGACCAGAAGAAAACTGGAAGAATTCCATACCGGCGGGCCAAAAGCAGGAGCGGTCGATTTTGTCTGGCCTTATCTGAAGGATGAGGACAGGTTTATCCAATACGCTGCTAGAATCGCTTTGGAACACCAACCTATGAGCGAATGGAAAGACAAAGCTTTGGCTGAAAAAGATCCAAAAATCCTGACCCAAGCCATGATTGCTATGGCAAGACATGCGGACAAATCGCAGCAGCCACAGATGCTTCAGGCAATGATGGGTGTAGATTATGGAAGTCTAAATAATACCGACAAACAAAATCTGGTTCGTGCTTTTGAATTGACATTGTACAGGCAGGGTGTTCCTTCCGGAGAGATGAAGTCGCAACTCGTGGCTTACCTGAATCCAAATTTCCCTTCAAATGACAATCACCTTGACAGGGCCTTGAGTAAAGTCTTGGTCTACATCGATGCACCTGATGCGGTTTCCAAAACTTTGGCTTTGTTGAAAACGGCCAAAGACGATGCAGATTATCAGAAGACATTTACTTCTTCTTCAGATTTGATTCTGAGAAATCCTCAGTACGGATTGGATATAGCAAGCATGCTATCCCGAGTCCCGCCGGCGCAACAATCCTATTTGGCGACTGTTTTGGGGGGTGCAAAAGTCGGATGGACTCCGGAATTACAGACAGAATATTTCACTTGGATCCACGATGCTTTCCAATACAAAGGAGGCGTAAGCTATGTTGGATTCGTTGACAGGGCCAGAAAAATGGCTTTGACACATGTGTCCAAATCTGATTTTGAGAAATACAATGAAATGTCAGGAGCTTCCTTGCTCACCGGAAGTGGAAATGACCTCAAGGTGTCTGACGTGCAGCCTGTTGGTCCGGGAAGAAGATGGACTGTAGAGGAAGCTTTGCCACTGATGGCGGATCTCAAAGGAAGGGATTTGGTCAAAGGAAAAGCAATGTACGCCGCTACTTTATGTCAATCCTGCCACACGATGAAGGGTGAAGGCGGAATAGTCGGACCGGACCTGACACAATTGGGGACCAGGTTTTCAGCAAAAGATATCCTCGATGCGACCATTAATCCAAACAATACCATCTCCGACCAATATGCCGCCACCATTTTCTATATGGCTGATGGAAGCTCGGTTTTGGGTAAACTGACCGACGAGGATGCGGACAAATATTTCATTTCCCAAAACCCATTTGCGCCGGACGTACTCAGGGAAATTCCCAAGAAAGATGTCAAGAGCAAAAAGCTTTCTGAGATTTCAGTCATGATGCCGGGAATGATCAACAGGCTCAATGAAGAGGAATTGAAAGACTTGATGGCTTATCTTATTTCAGGGGGAAATGCAGAACATGAAGTGTATAAATGATAAGGAAATACAAACTAAAATTCAAATGAAAATTCAATTGGCTTGGAAAGACATGTTTCCTGTCGTAATCATGTCTTTGGCTTTGCTTTCCTCATGCAAAAACCCGGCTCACAATACCGAAATGAAAAGCGGGGAAACAGTTTATGTTCCTTCTGCAACAGCCACAGAGGAAACCGGTTTCGTTTCCATTTTTGATGGAAAAAGTTTGGAAGGTTGGAAAGGGGATTCGACTTATTGGCGTGTTGAAAGTGGAAATATTGTCGGGGAAATCACTCCTGAAACTATCCTCCAATCCAACTCCTTTTTGGTTTGGCAAGGCGGTGAACCTGCAGATTTTGAATTGAAACTTGAAGTCAACATCAGCAAAGACGGCAACTCAGGGATCAATTACCGAAGTGAAGTTTTCCCTGGAGTTCCCAATGCACTGCGAGGATATCAGGCCGACATTGATGGAAAAAACTCCTACACCGGACAAAACTACGAAGAAAGAAAGCGGACTACTTTGGCATATATCGGTCAGAAAACTACCATTGAACCACAATCACCTGCCGGAGAATTGGGGGACAACATCGAAGGAAATGCCTGGAAAGGGCTTCGGGTCACAGAAGAATTAGGCGATCCGGATTCTTTAAGGAGATTGATGAAAAGCGAAGATTGGAATGCCCTCCACCTTGTGGTCAAAGGCAATGTGATGAAGCATTATGTCAATGGCGTCCTGATCAGTGAAGTGGTGGATGAAGACACTGTTAACAGGAGAATGAAAGGGCTTTTGGGAATCCAAGTCCACGTAGGTCCTCCGATGCAGGTCAAATTCCGGAATATCCGTTTGAAAGAACTTTAAGATTTAATATCCCATCCAATGAAAAAGTCCAACATGTCTATTCATGTTGGACTTTTTGCTTCAAAAAAAAAGAATCTAAATATCCGAGTAATCGGTAGGATAAAGCAGTCGGGTATCATTTCTGGAAACTGTGTTTTGATATTCCTCCATGACTTTCATCCTATCCCAATCAGGGTCAGTTCCAAAGGCTTTCCAATGCGCTTCTCTTGATTCCATGTTGGGAAAGGTGGTCAAATACATCAAATTCGGCATCTGGGCCCCAGCCAAAGTCTCTGCAAAAAACACAGGATTGAAATCCAATTTGAAGAAAATATCAATTTCCCCTTCATTGAACATCTTCACTTTTTGCCTGTACAGTCTTTCGGTTGCGGCCTCATAACTTCTCAATTCATAGATTCTGTCTTTTTTTGGCCCCTCCACTTTTGATTCCATAAACTTCGCCATCCCTGAAAAAGCCTGCAACAAGGCAGTCTCGATTCTTTTGTAAGGAGGATTCGTATGGGAAGCATTGATGTAGTCGCTTCCTGCAGTAAGATAGACTGCATCCTTATCCAACTTTGACTGCATGCCAACATATTGTTTCAAAGATTTGTAGGGAATCCACACATAGATTTTCTTTCCTGCATCAGGTTGGGTAGCAGTCGGCTTGAAAACCCCGACTTTTTCTATTCCATTTCTGTGCAAAGCGGGTAGCAAGGCATTTTGCAGGTAATTGTCAATCTGGCTTTCCTGGTTTTGATTTTCAATATGGTAGGTCCGTAATTCATAATAATCTCTCTTATTGCTTTGGGCAGAAAGTTCCAAAACAAAAAAGAAGCAAATGATCCCAAAAAGGACCCTAGGTAAAATATTGGTTTTCATAGATTTTTAGGTTTATCGCTTTTTCAAGATACTTAAATCAAATTTTGGACAGGCAAGTAATTGATAACAAGCATGAGAATTTTATGAATGGATAATAATTTACAAAATGTCTTCTGTACTTTTTGATTCATCAGTTCTTCCTTTGAGAATCCACAAGGTTATACGTTGGGAAATTCTCCAAAACCGGAATTTTTCATGTGGCAAAATTTAAACATGGCTTTTTTGAGAGTTTTAAATGGCTAATTTTAAGGTAGAAAAATTTCATGCCTGACAGAACAGGATACTGACCTTGAATAAGGATGATAAATTGAATTTTGAATATTTTACCTGATTTATGAGCGATTTGAATGAATTGAAGGAGTCCTTATGGAAAGACAAAATCTCGAATTCCATGCAGTTGGGGGGGATTGAAACTTCTGTTTTGGACAATGGATTGGGTAAGGGAGTTCGGATCGCTTGGATCAATACAGGGACAGGCTTGAGATACAAAGTAGTACTGGACAGAGGCATGGACATCGCCGATGCTTTCTTTAATGCCCACAGTCTTGCTTGGATCAGCCATGCAGGAGTCACATCCCCACAGCCTTTTTCGAACCAAGGAATAGATTGGTTAAGGACATTTGGAGGAGGATTACTGACCACTTGCGGGCTTTC
>NZ_CDSBKL010000031.1:0-20056 GCF_977115555.1 Aquiflexum sp. | reverse complement strand
GATACACTTAAAATTTATTTAAGATAGCCTATATCAGAAGAATTAATATTGTCTAAAGCATTTTTTAGGATGTGATATCAAAAAAAAAGAGCATCCACTTTCGTAGATGCGCTTTTTGATTTTATTTCAAAAGTCAAAATGAATTACTTCATTTCTGCCTCTTGCATTTTTTGCTTGTATGCGGCTTTGATAACTTGTTCTCTGTTTTTTACAGATGGCTTTACAAAGTGCTGTCTCGCTCTGAGCTCTCTTACGGCACCTGTTTTATCAAATTTCTTTTTGAAACGCTTTAGCGCCTTCTCGATTGATTCGTTCTCTTTTACGTTGACAATGATCATATGTATACACCTCCTTTCAGGGTTGCAAAAGTAGGAGATTAATTTGCCAATACCAAAATATTTCCGTTCATCTTCTGACTTCTATTCTCAAATGATTTTCAAGATGGCTAAAAAAACAAAACCCGGCTTTTCAGTCGGGTTTTGGATTTGAATGATTATGAATTATCAATCAATTACTTTCTCAGCAAGAAGGACAATTTTATTGTCTTTGACTTCCACCACACCACCGTCGATGATATGGCTTTTTTTCCCTGCTTTGGTGGTATAGGATACCGTCCCTTTTCCCAAAGCGGAAACTATCGCTGCGTGGTTGTTCAGTACCTGAAAAGATCCGTTAGCTCCCGGAAAGGTTGCTTCCGAAACTTCACCTTCAAATACCTTTTGGTCCGGTGTTATGATTGTCAATTGTATCATGATGCGTTTAAAACCTTATTTGTCCGAAGGATCGGAATGAAAATTACATTACTTCAGCAAGCATCTTCTCACCTTTGGCGATCGCATCTTCGATGGAACCTACCAAGTTGAAAGACGCTTCAGGCAAATGATCTAATTCTCCGTCGATGATCATGTTGAAGCCTCTGATGGTATCTTTGATGTCTACTAAAACACCTTTCAAACCGGTAAATGCTTCTGCAACAAAGAATGGTTGGGAAAGGAAACGTTGTACCCTTCTAGCTCTGTGTACGACCATTTTGTCTTCGTCAGAAAGTTCTTCCATACCCAAGATGGCAATGATATCCTGAAGTTCTTTGTATCTCTGAAGGATTTCTTTAACTCTTTGTGCACAGGCATAATGCTCGTCTCCCAAAACCAAAGGATTCAAAATCCTTGAAGTAGAATCCAATGGATCCACAGCAGGGTAGATACCCAATTCGGCAATTTTACGGGAAAGTACTGTAGTCGCATCCAAGTGGGCGAAAGTAGTCGCAGGAGCAGGGTCAGTCAAATCATCCGCAGGTACGTAAACTGCCTGTACTGAAGTGATAGATCCATTTTTTGTAGAGGTGATTCTTTCCTGCATCTGACCCATTTCTGTAGCCAATGTCGGTTGGTAACCTACCGCTGAAGGCATCCTTCCCAAAAGGGCGGAAACTTCTGAACCAGCTTGTGTAAATCTGAAGATGTTGTCAATGAAGAAAAGGATGTCTCTTCCCGAGCCTTCACCGTCTCCATCTCTATAATATTCTGCCAATGTCAAACCTGTCAAGGCAACCCTTGCACGGGCTCCGGGAGGCTCATTCATCTGACCAAACACGAAAGTAGCTTTGGATTCTTCCAATTTTTTCATATCCACTTTGGAAAGATCCCATCCTCCCTCTGTTTCCAATGAATGAAGGAAATCATCACCGTAAGTTACGATACCTGATTCGATCATTTCTCTCAAAAGGTCATTTCCTTCACGGGTTCTTTCTCCGACACCTGCAAATACGGAAAGACCTGAATATGCTTTTGCAATGTTGTTGATCAACTCTTGGATCAATACGGTTTTGCCGACACCGGCACCACCAAATAGACCGATTTTACCCCCTTTAGCGTAAGGGCAAACCAAATCCAAAACTTTGATTCCTGTGTAAAGGATCTCAGTAGCTGTAGAAAGGTCTTCAAATCTTGGTGCCGAACGGTGGATTGACATTCTTTTGGTTGACTTCACTTCAGGAAGACCGTCGATCGCCTGTCCAATCACATTGAACAAACGGCCTTTGATTTCTTCACCGGTAGGAACAGAAATAGGACCTTCCAAATCGGTAACTGCCTGACCTCTGACCATACCTTCGGTCGCGTCCATCGCAATGGTTCTGACCCTGTCTTCACCTAGGTGCTGCTGAACTTCCAATACGACTACCAAACCGTCTTCCTTGGTAATGGAAAGGGCGTTCAGAATCTTTGGTAATTTTCCTCCTGCGAAGGAGACGTCCACCACCGGGCCGATTACCTGAGTTATCTTACCAATATTTGCCATTTTTTATTTTGATGTAAAAAGGATTGATGCTTTTAAAATTCGAATGCAAAATTAATTATAAAAGCTTAATACCAAAGGATGTTTGGAAATATAATCCACATAGTTTTTGGATTATGAAGTTTCAATTCAGTTTTTATCAACTACTGAATAGGGTCAGTTTGTTTATGGATTAATTTGAAAGAGAGGGGAGCTAAGAGTCGAGAAGCAATAACCCAATAACGCAATAACCAAATAACCCATAACCAATCAAAAAATCCTCCTTCCAAACAAAAATGCCTTGGTCCAATAAGCCTGACTTAAATTATCTTCCGTGACGCCCAAAGAAGTGGAGGAATGTATAAAAATGATATTTCCTTTGGAGGTATCAGTGACGATGCCGGCATGTGTTACCTGCTTTTTCTTCTTGCCTGTTGCAAAGAAAAGGACATCACCTTTTTCGATGCTTTTTTCAGTTACTTTTTTTCCCTCTTTGCTTTGGGCATCTGAAGTCCGGGGCATATTAATTCCCACACTATAAAATGAATGGTACACCAAGGCGGAGCAATCCATACCCGATCTTGTGGTGCCTCCATATCTGTAAGGTGTACCCCGGTAGCTTCTTGCGGTTTCGATCACTTTATTTACATTTTGTCGTCGAATATTTTTACTGGAAGAACATGATCCAAAAAAAATCAAACTAAATACAAGGAGAAAAATATAAATTGAAGGTCTCGTATATTTTTCTTGGGAGATAGTACTCATTTTTACTCAGATTATTTTAAATTCAATAATACATACCTATTTTCTCGTTTCAAAGGTTTAAAGGGCTTATAAATTTCAAGGATGTGTTTAGAAATTATGGATTTATAGGAATATTGATGCTTTTTTTCCTTTCCTGTTCGCAGAAGGAAAAGGAGCAAAGAATTAGGGTTGAAAAAGAAATTTTTCCGGAAACAAAAGTTTTCCAGGCAATTGGCCTTCTTGGTGATTCACTTTTTACTGATATTGGTTCTGTTTCGCAAAGTGGTCAAATCGATAAGCTTTCGGATGCTGAAAAATTATTTGGAGAAGACCCAAATCTCGATAATCTGATCTGGATCGGAAGGAGGGAAGCCTATCTGGGAAGGTATGACCTTGCTATACGGACTTTTAGCAAAGCTGCCAAACAATTTCCCGAGAGCTTCGAGCCATTGCGGCACAGGGGACACAGGTTTATTTCTATCAGGGAATTTGATAGGGCGATCACTGATTTTTTGAAAGCAGCTGATTTGATGGAAAACCTTCCCTTGCAGATAGAAGCCGACGGCATGCCCAATAAGCTAAATATTCCCCTTTCCAATGGACAGTTCAATGTTTGGTACCATTTGGGTTTGGCATATTATCTGAAAAATGATTGGGAGAAAGCCCTGGAAGCTTACAAAAAATGTCTTGAAGTGTCTGACAATGATGACCTGATCGTGGCGACATTAGACTGGTATTATATGACCTTGATGAAAATGGGTAAAACAAAAGAAGCCCAAAGTCTCCTGAGGGCGGTGAATACAAAGATGACGATTATTGAAAATGATGCTTATTTCAAAAGGATATTGATGTACAAAGGTCAATTGAAACCTGAATCTCTGATGGATTTGGATGCTGCTTCGGAGGAGCAAAAACTCCAGTATGTGACTCAGGGATATGGATTGGGCAATTATTTCCTGTCAAAAGGTGATACGCTTAAAGCAAAATCCATCTTTGAAAATGTCTTAGCTTCTGGATATTGGTCGGCTTTTGGTTATATTGCTTCTGAAATGGAATTGGCTAAATTAAAAAATGAGTAAAGAAGATTTCAAATTATTGCCCCTTCACAAGAAGATTCAGGTCCTGTATACTGAAGGTACCTTTGTGGTTGGAATCAGGTATTACAGACACAAAGTCAATCTTTATCTACTCGAAAATGAATATATAGAAGTTTTTTACAACCATAAATTGGATAAGATTGACAAAATAGATTTTTTGGACCACCAGCATACCAGAATGAAATTCTATCTCGATCAGATACAGTTGACTGTCTGATTCAAGCAAAAAAAAGTCAATTGCCTAAAAGTTGCCTGTGGATTTCCAAAACCTGCGGGATCAGCATTTTATTGTCAGTATTCTTGATTACAAAGTTTGCCAATTTGTTTTTTTTCTCATCAGGAAGCTGCTTGTCTATGATGTCGTTTACCTGTTTTTCATTCCGGTGCGGATCCCTCATCAATACCCTAGAAATGCGGATTCTGATCGGGGAAGATACATTGATCACTTTATCAAGGTCTTTGTATGATCCTGTTTCAAAAAGCAAAGCGGCCTCTTTGAGGACATAGGGGGTAGTTTGTTGCTCAGTCCATTTTTCAAAGTCAGCCTTGACGGCAGGATGTACCAAGCCGTTGATGGTTTTTACTTTTTCTTCATCCGAAAAAACCTGGGAAGCTAAAAAAGCCCTGTTCAGGACACCTGTTTCAGAATAACTCTCTTGGCCAAAGTTATCCTGTATCTGTTTTTTTAGCTTTTGGTCATTGGCCATCAGCCACTTCGCCCTGTCATCTGCAAAATAGATGGGAATGCCTAAAATTGAAAAAATTCTGGCGACCGTGGATTTTCCCGAGCCGATTCCTCCCGTGATTCCTACCAATAAGGGTTTATGGCTTGTCATATTTGAGTTTCAATACTCCGGGTTCAAACTTGATTTTTTCTAAAAATGAAGGCTTCGGACTTACCTCAACAAAAATAGTACTGTCTTCTCTGTCTCTGCTGTTGTAATTTAAAACAGCTTCAAATTCGTAATTACCGAGTTCACTTACTTTTCTCTCATCAATGAAATAAGACATGATGATATTAGCTGGTTCTTGGGCAAGACTGACATTTCTTGGGAAATTGAGCATTTTGATTTTCAACCTTTTGTTTCCTTCCAGCATTTGGAAAACCTCAAATTTTACCTGAACACTTTCTTCCTCCAAGGTGAGGAAATCTGTGTAGGCTGAGGGCAAGGAAATCGGAATGAGTTTGTTGAAATCTTTGTTGATTTTGTCTTCCCCCAATTTCACTTTCAATACCCCGTCCAATTCCTGAAGTACAGAGGTCGGGCCTTTGATATCCACAAAAGGAGGATCTACGCTGATGGCGCTTCCAAGTTTAAAATTTTGTGCTAGGCTGTTGGAGGTGGTATCTATTTCAATCTTGACTTTTCTTGTTACCACTTTGTCGATATTGAATTTGATGGTATCGGAGACCATAGATACCAATACCGAAGGGCTGAGATTTTCCGCAAGGGTTCTCCTCAGTTCAGATGTCAGGATATAATCTTTGGTAGATGGGTTGTTGATTTCGATTAAAAATGGGTTTTCATTGATTTTAAAATATTTTCTCAATAAGTCCCATCCATTCCCGTTGATCTCAATTTTGATGCGGTTGGGTAATTGCTCCACAGGCATAAACTCCGTCTCATCGAAAACAATTTCGATGGGATAATCCACGACAGTATTGTAATTGTCTTTGTTGAGGGCATTTAAAACCCAAAAAGTGGCGGCTGCTAAAAAACAAAGCGCCGCCACTTTTAGGTTTGCAATCTTTTGTGGATTAAGATTTGGAAGGAGTTTCTTAAGCTTGGCCAAGATATTTTATTATTTGGTTCCTGTAGCTTTTTTGGTGAAATCAGCCGAAATCGCAGATTTTTCCACTTTCAGTTTCATTCCTTTATCCAGCTCCAAGGTTACTGTATCTCCTTCAATGGAATATATTTTTCCGTGAATTCCTCCGATGGTGACAGCAGTATCTCCTTTTTTGATAGAATCAAGAAAGTTTTTGGTTTCTTTTTGTTTTTTCTGCTGAGGTCTGATCATGAAAAAGTACATGATCAGAATAATGGATCCAAAAAGGAAAACCTGTCCCATGATCTCAGAACTCATAAAGGACTGCAATAAAATCTGGTTGTTCATAAGTTATTTTTTTACAGGACCCAATTGGTTAGGGCTTGCGCTAGCCAGTTTTGGTGTTACATTTCCTTTCAGTCTCAATCTAGTCACATTAGGATTTGTATTGGCTTGAATGGTCACTGTCGGTGCTTGGGTTCCTGTTTTGGCAGTTGAGTTAAATACCACTTTGACAAAACCTTCCTCACCGGGTTTTACTGGGGTTTTGGTCCAATCAGGGCTTGTACAGCCACATGAAGCAGTAATGTTAGAAATCACCAAAGGAGCTTGGCCTTCATTGGTAAATTTAAACAAGTGCTCTACTACTTTTCCTTCACTGATGGTACCAAAGTCATATTCCATTTCTGAAAATGCGAATTGACCTAAAGAACTCGGGTCAGCATCTGCAACTGTCGTGACATTGGCAGGAACAGGCTGTGCCGCTTCCAGTTTGGCAAGTTTTTCTTCCAATGCAGCGATTTTGTCTGATTGGTCATCTTTTTTGGTTTCGCAACTTGCAGCCATTAAAGCTACTACAAGTGTCAGGGCTGAAAATCTGATATATTTCATAATAAATAGGGGTTAATTAGCTTCTCTGTTGATTTGTTCTATAAGTTTATTGACATCGCTGAGTAAATTCTCAGCTTTGTTTTTTGCATCTGAAATTACTTTGTTTCCCTCCGATTTCGCTTCATTAAATGGAAGATTTTTCCCGTCAATTAAATCATTGATAAGTTTTTCAAGTTCTTCTTTGTATTTGAAGAGTTGATAGGAAAGTTTGTCCCTAGTATTTTTACCGGTATCGGGAGCAAACAAAATTCCTAAAGCTGCACCTATGCCTGTACCGACAAGTAATGCAATCCATGCGTTTGAATTTTTGCTCATTGTTTTGATATTTTTATTTGTTGTCCAATAATCCTCTGCCACTTTTACGGATTTCTCCGTTTTCAGTTAATTCTTTTGACAAAACATCCAAAAGGCCGTTTACAAACTGCTTGCTTTTGGGTGTGCTGTAGGTTTTTGAAATGTCAATATATTCATTGATACTCACTTTGACGGGGATGCTTGGGAAATTTTTCATTTCCGTCAAGGCCATAGATATGATGATTTTATCAGTTTGGGCTACCCTTTCAATGTCCCAATTTTGAGTTCTTTTCGAGATCAAATCCTTGTTGACACCGTCATTTTGGACGGTCAAGTTAAATATATTTTGGAAAAATTCCTTGTCATCCTCCCAGTTGATGGCGATTTCAGGAAGTACCTCCTCTGAGGAATCATAGTGGTCTTTTACATTTTTCAGCACTTTTGATGCCAAACTGCGGACAATTGTCTTGTTTTCGGTCCAGTTAAAATCTTTTTCCGAAAAGAAATTTAGGATAGCCTCAGTTTTGAAAATGACTTTTTTCAGAATCTCATCAGCGATTTCAAAGTCCTCCTCCAAAGTTGGATTGCTCAGTTTGGTGTAGTTCTGATAGGTTTCAAATGGCTTGATATAGTCTCTAAACCATTCTTTGATCTCTAGTTCAAGTTCACCGATATCCACATGTTGTCTTGTGACTGCAGATTTGTATTCGGTTGAATTCCTGATTTTCTGCAGAATTTTATTTTTGGTAAAATTCAGATCCCCTTCTGTTAAAGGAATTTTGTCAGTTGCATATTTCTTCTTTTTTTCTGTTTCAGCAGCTACGTGGTCAGCAAAAGCCAAAAGGATTTCGATTGAAAATAAGTATAACTGTGGCAGTCTTTCAGCCGAAGCGACCATGTTTTTAGCCAAAAAATCAAAATCCTTTTTATTTGCCGAATGGTAGAAATTGATTGCTTTCCTGGCTTCTTTTAGGATTCTCTCGTTGGTATCGCTTTTTGAAGTTAGTGTGTCGGTGTTCAGGTTGTTGATAAAAATCTCAGTCGTTATGCCTGACTCTTTCTTGAGCAGATTCTTATCCTGCACCTCCATGCTGTTTAAATCAGGCAAAAATGCCTCTTTAATTTGATCTTTTGCGAGATTGAAGTTGGAAGCCCTGCACTGTTCGTAGGCATAAAGGTTTTGAAAAGCCTTGACCCTAAGTATTCGTCTGTTTAACATACCTGAAATAAAAGAACGTAAATATAATTCAATTTGGGGAAGGTTAAGGAATGATTGGTATTTTAACCTTCAAACGATACAAAAAACCACCTGATTCAGTTCAATTTTTGAAAAATCAGGTGGCTTTTTTTGAACTTTTCTCAATAAGGCAATTTTACTTTGCCTATGGCTTCAATCCTATTCCAAGCCATTTCTGTGGCAGCCTGCTGCGATGGGATATTTTCTTTTTCCGATTTGTCGAGGATCGCTGTACAGATATCGTAGATTTTTTCTGCATGCTTATAAGTAAGCTCCCTGTTATATCCCCCTACAAATTCCGCATAGACATTGATCAATCCACCGGCATTGATCAGGAAATCAGGTGCATAGGTGACACCCTTTTCTAGGAGTATTTTTCCATGTTTTACTTCATCCTGAAGTTGGTTGTTGGCAGCACCGGCGATGACTTGGCATTTCAGTCTGTCAATTGTTTGGTCATTTACTGTGGCTCCTAAAGCACATGGCGCATAAATGTCCATATCTAGGTCATAAATTACACTTGGATCTACTACTGTAGCTCCTGTTTCTTTGGACACTTGCTTCAGTCTGTCTTCAAAAATATCAGTGATGAATACTTGTGCTTTTTCTTTCACAAGGTATTCTACCAAGTACTTACCTACTTGTCCTATACCTTGAACGGCTATTTTCTTTCCTTCTAGATTGTCCGAACCGTAGGCTTTTTTGGCGGCAGCTTTCATACCCAGGTAGGTGCCGTATGCCGTGACCGGAGAAGGATCTCCTCCGCCACCCCTTACTTCAGGTAATCCTGTCACATATTTTGTTTCCATAGCGATATATTCCATATCGCTTGTTTTCATGTTGACATCTTCTGCGGTGATATATCTTCCTCCCAGGCTATTAATAAACTTACCGAATCTCCTGAGGTAAGCCTCATTTTTCAGTTTTGGATCTCCGATCAATACTGCTTTGCCTCCTCCGATATTCAGACCTGAGATGGCGGCTTTGAAAGTCATGCCCCTTGATAGTCTCAACACATCTGTAATGGCTTCAGCTTCTGAAGCATAATTCCACATTCTTGTTCCACCAAGAGCGGGTCCCAATACCGTATTGTGAATGGCAATAATTGCTTTCAAGCCCGTTGGCTCGTCATAGCATACGACCAGCTGCTCGTGGCCAAGAGAAGTAATCTGTCCATATATGGAGCCTTCTCTCACTTTTTCCTCAGTTTTAATCTCTAGCATTTGAACTTGGAATTTTATATTGTGTTATATTTGGGATTGGTCTTAGAAAAACGCGATGCAAAATTATATATTTTGAATGAGGTTTTCTAACGCAATTAAAAGAGTATAATAAAACAAATCAAGAGTTTTAAAAATTTTTATTTCGTGAAATCACTTTGGCGCCTCAATAAATATTTTGTAAAATATAAGGGATATCTACTGATGGGAATCTTATTTACCATCATTTCCAATGTTTTTGTAATTATTCCTGCCCAGCTTGTAAGGATTGCCATAGATTATGTGGTGGAGAGTTTTGCCTTCTATCGCGTTTTTGCAGACGGAGAATTAGCCTCTGTGGCCCGTGGCCAATTCATGAATTTCATACTCATTTTCGGGGTTTTGATCTTGGTGATGGCGCTGTTGAGAGGTTTTTTCCTGTTCCTGATTCGACAGACGATTATCATCATGTCGAGGCTTGTCGAATACGACATGAAAAATGAAATTTTCGAACACTATCAAAAGCTTCCTCTGAGTTTTTACCGCAAAAACAGTACAGGTGACCTGATGGCAAGGATCACGGAAGATGTAAGCAGGGTAAGGATGTACTTAGGCCCTGCCATCATGTACGGAATGACACTTTTGTTTTTGTTTCCAATGGTAATCGGGTACATGCTGACAGTCAATGTAGAATTGACGGTTTATTCACTTTTGCCTTTACCGATTCTTTCCATCAGCATATATTATGTGAATAACCTCATCAACGAACGCTCTGAAAGAATCCAAAGAAGTCTTTCCGGACTCAGTACTTTTGTTCAGGAAGCATTTTCAGGAATCAGGGTAATCAAGGCATTTGTACGAGAGGAGGACAGTACCAACCAATTTACCAAAGCAAGCGAGGATTATAAGGATAAGTCCATTGATTTGGCCCTCGTCAATTCGCTGTTTTTCCCTCTTATCATGAGCTTGATTGGAATCAGTACTCTGATTACGGTCTATGTAGGAGGGATGCAAGTCATCGAAGGGACGATTGGTTATGGTGTGATCGCCGAATTTATACTTTATGTCAATATCCTGACTTGGCCTGTAACCTCTTTGGGTTGGGTAACGAGCATCATTCAGAGGGCGGCTGCTTCGCAGACCCGGATCAATGAGTTTATGGATGAAAAGAATGACATCGTCAGTACAGAATACCTCGTCGATGAAATTAAAGGCAACATAGAAGTCAAAAACTTAAGCTTTGTTTATCCTGATTCAGGAATAAAAGCATTGGACAAGGTGAGTTTCTCCATTGATTCTGGGGAGTGTTTGGCTATCATCGGTACGACAGGTTCTGGAAAATCTACTATAGCAAACCTCCTGATGAGAATGTATGACGCTACCGAAGGGAAAATATTGATCGACAAAAAAGACATCAAAGCCTATGATGTTGCTTCTCTCAGAAGGCAGATTGGCTATGTCCCCCAGGATGTTTTCCTTTTTAGTGACAGCATTGCCAACAATATCGGATTTGGATTGGATACGATTGCTGAAGGCAAAGTGGAACAAGCTGCAAAAGATGCCGATGTCTATGATAATATCATTGATTTTCCCCAAGGCTTTGAAACCAAGCTTGGTGAAAGGGGCATTACACTTTCCGGTGGTCAAAAGCAAAGAGTATCGATCGCTAGGGCCATTGCAAAAGAGCCTAGCATCTTGTTGCTGGACGACTGTCTTTCAGCCGTAGATACCAAAACAGAAAATTCGATTTTGAATTCTCTTAAGGATATCATGGAGAACAGAACCTCCATCATCATTTCCCATAGGGTATCTTCCGCCAAACTCGCCGATAAAATCATTGTACTCGATGACGGAAAAATGGTAGAACAAGGATCCCATGATTACCTGCTTGACCTCAAAGGGGTATATGCTGATCTATATGAAAAGCAGACCCATTCTGTGGATACTGTGGAAGATTAATTATCCTTTGTCTTTGTTTTTGGCAAAAAAATCAAAACCTATTTTTTGAGGATTTCCCAGACCTGAAATGTGTTCTATCTTCTGTTGGTAGGTGATCACCATGATGTCTGTAAATGCCGGTGCCAACAGGTCATTTTCCAAAGCGGAAACTACCAACTGCTCCACAAAATCCCTCATTTTTTCAGGATTGACAGGATTTTCCTTGAGTTCAGGAAAATTGTAAACGATTTTCCTGTCCCCTTCCAGGAAGAATTTATTTTCGCGATTTAGAAGCACCCGTCCAATCAGGTATCCAGGATCATCCAACCTTCCATAATCGATGGTATCGCTGAGGAAATTATAGATGAGAATCTGCCCAAAATACCTCAGGGAAACATCATCTTTCAGGTACTTGGATTTGCTGAGGTAATTTTCATCTGGGAGCCTGACAATATTGCTTTGCAGGATGAAAATCAGAACGTCTCCTCCAATCCTGAATAAAAATTCAAAACCATTGGTCCTCTCGACTTTTACTAGAATGGGGATTCCTTCTTTATTGTGTTCATTGATTTCATTGGCGAGTTGTCCACATATTTTTTCCAGATCAAAAAAGAGCCTCTCGGTCATTTCAAACAAATTATACTTCAGTTTGCTGGTAGTTTGTAGCTTAGTTAGTATATTCGAGACCATTGTATTTTTTATATTTAATCAAACAAAACGATTATGGAAGCCAAAAAAACAGGATTTGAAGAAGTAGAATCTATTCTTCGCGATATAGGCACTAAAATAGAGGAATTAATTGAAAAAGGAACTCAAGCAGGTGGAGAGGCCAAAGTCGAAATTGAAAAAAAGATCGATGACTTAAAGGAGAAAAGAACGACTCTTGAAGCTGAATTCAAAAAAGGGAAGGAAAAGGTCGAGCAGCTTTACCATGAAAAAAAAGAGGAATTTGAACCAAACCTAAGCGAATCCAAAGAGCATTTCAAAGAAGGAATCAAGCAATTGGTGGAAGGAGTAAAAACGCTTTTGGGGAAAAAGTAATCCACCGACAAAGTTTTCTTTTTCCAAAAAATCCCGTAAAAGATTTAAATGAAATTAATTCAGGGCCGGTTTTGAAATCTCAAAGCTAGCCCTGTTTTTATTCAAACGGCTTTCAATCTGGCAAAGCAAATGCCACGTAGGCATCCCCTGATTTCGTTCCTTTGCCACCGCCACAGGCAATAACAAGATATTGTCTGCCATTTTTCATATAGACTGCGGGAGTTGCATGTCCAGCAGCAGGGAGTTTGGCTTCCCAAAGGATTTCCCCGGTATCCTTATCAAAGGCCCTGATTTTCTCATCTTTGGTCGCAGCGATAAACACCAACCCACCGGCGGTGGTCACCGGACCTCCGTAGTTTTCTGTGCCTGTTGCGGGGATTCCCTTCGCAGTCAATTCATCAAATTCGCCCAAAACAGATTGCCATTTGATCTTTCCGGTATTCATATCAATGGCTGTAAGTGTCCCCCAAGGTGGATTGATGCCCGGATAGCCGTCTTCAGTCAATAACCTGGCATAGCCATTCATGTAGAATTGGGGATTCAGCCTTTCTTTTCCACCTTCCATTTCTTTCTTTTCTGCATCAGCATTTTCTTCTATCCCCATCAGGTAATCTACCAATAACTTCCTGTCTGCTTCAGCTATATGTGCAAATGCAGGCATCGCTCCTTTGCCATTTTTGATGAGGTCGGACAAAGATGCATTGTTGAAATTGGTTTTGAGATTCTCTATGGAAGGCACTGTTGGCGGATTTCCTTTTCGGGACATGCCATGGCAGTTGGCACAATAATTCACATAAATGCCCTGACCTACATTTTCAAATTTGGGATTTGCTGTCATGCGAATCACCCATGGGATTTGGTTGGCATTGATATACATGGTCTGTGTCAATGGATCAAAGGAAGAGCCACCCCATTCTGCACCTCCATCCATTCCCGGGAAAAGGACAATACCATGTTGATCGCTGGGAGGTAACCACATGTGGCCGTATTTGACATTCTCCAACTTCTTTCTGATATCTTTTTCCCACTCAGGAGTAAGGTTCAGGATGTCTTTTTCCTCATATACCATCCTCATAAAAGGTTCGGGTAAAGTCGGATGCGGCTGGGTGGGCCAGCTTTGGTCTCCTGGTATTTCGGATTGGGGGACTTCCCGTTCTTCTATGGGCCAAATGGGTTTGCCGGTAGACCTGTCAAAGGCATATATGTAGCCTTGTTTTGAAGTCTGAGCTACCGCATCTATCCATTCTCCATCTTTTTTGATCCGGATGAGGTTAGGATTGGCTGGGAAATCCCTGTCCCAAATATCATGGTGAACAGCCTGAAAATGCCAGATCCGCTGTCCGGTATTTGCGTCCAAAGCGATAAGAGAATTGGCAAAAAGGTTCTGCCCGTGTCGGTATCCCCCCCAAAAATCATAAGTTGCCGAACCAGTCGGAACATAGACGATGCCCTTTTCTTCATCCAGGCTCATTCCAGCCCAATTGTTTGCTCCTCCTATAAGATCTATGTATTCTTCCTCCCATGTATCATTACCAAATTCTCCAGATTGGGGAATAGTATGGAAAATCCATTCACGCTTTCCGGTTTTGATATTGTAAGCACGGATATGTCCCGGCGCGGCATCCAATCCTTCCGAAAGCCTCATGCCCAAAATCAGTTTGTCCTTGTAAACCACTCCAGGGGTATTGGAGGTGATCAAAAATTCCTCTAAGTCAGTATCAAGGTCTTTTTGTAAATCAACTTTTCCACCATCGCCAAAATCCATGATGGGTCGTCCATCTACTGCATTCAATGCCATCAGCCAATTTCCCGCAGCAAAAAGAATCCTCTTGTCTTCTCCCTCCTCCCAATAAGTTACCCCGCGGTTGGTACCTGCCCATGAGTTTTGTCCGCCCAGCATCTGAAAAGGATTGAACCTCCAAAGCAACTTCCCTGAAGCCGCATCGAGTGCAAATACATTCACTTGCGGACTAGTCGCATACAGGACACCGTTGACGACAATAGGCTGACATTGAATTTGGGAACGTGCAGTAGAATCTGAGGTATGATAGGTCCAAGCAACTTCAAGGTTCTGCACATTTTCTCGGTTGACCTGATCAAGAGAGGAGTACCTTGCCGCGTCTTTCGTTCCCCCAAAAGTCTCCCAACCAGAGTAGTCGAGGGGTTTATAGGAATCAGATTCTGAACATGAAAAGAGAAAGAAAATTAGAACAAAGGAAAATGGAATTTTGGGGATATTCATATTCAATATTGGATTCAATTTTTTATGGGGCTATTGATGATCCAATTTAAAAAAATTATTGGGATTACATTATTCGTTTTGGATTAGATGTATCTCAGCTTGATTTTTTGAAAGAAAATTAAGATAAAAGAGGGGAAAGATTGTGAAAAATATGCGACTGTACCTTCACTTGAAGGTATAAATAAAAACAAAAAAGCCATTCACCACTCTAATTTTATAATTCCATTTCTTCTATTTTCTAAAAAACAGAAAGAGAAATCATTTCTATCAGTGAAATGAATGGCTTTTAAGTCAATTCCTATCGATTATTAGTGCCATCCACAGGAGTTCTTTCAGCCCTGTTGGCTAGATCCCAAGCGGTATAAAAAATCAGTTTTGCCCTTTTAGTCATCAGAGGGAATTCGATTTTTTCCACAGTATCCGTTGGTTGGTGGTAATCGTCGTGAACGCCGTTGAAGAAGAAGATCACCGGGATGTTATGCTTTGCAAAATTATAGTGGTCAGAGCGATAGTAGAACCTGTTTGGGTCGTCTGCGGCATCGTACCTGTAATCCAGAATCAGGTTGGTGTAAGTAATGTTGTTGTATTCGTTGATGATTTTCAATTGTGAAGAAAGCATCTCTGAACCGATCACATAGACATAATCCTTATTTTCAGCATTTTGGTATTCGTAATCAATCCTTCCCACCATGTCAATATTGATGTTGTTTACGGTATTCGCCAAAGGGAAAATCGGGTTTTCAGAATAGTATTCAGAACCCAAAAGACCTTTTTCCTCACCTGTTACATTCAGAAACAAAATGCTTCTTCGTGGCTTTTTGCCATCTTTAGCAGCTGTGGCAAAAGCTTCTGCTATCTCCATGACGGAAACTGTACCAGAACCATCGTCATCCGCTCCGTTGTTGATTTCACCTTTGCTATTGATGCCTGTGTGGTCATAATGGGAAGAAATGACCAATACTTCCTCTTTTTTGTCTGTTCCTTCAAGGTATGCCATGACATTTTCGGTTGGCACGATTTTGATTTGTTTCTTGACTAGGTAACTTGCCTTTTGTGCCTTGATGGACTCAGGATTGTTTTTAGCAGCTTCTTTCAATGTCTCCACCGGGGTGTCAAACAATGCTGCCATTTTATCGCTGCTGACCAAGAAAACAGGTTCTTGCTTGGTAGGTTCTTCAAAACCCAATCTGCCTGAGCCGCTCAAGGATTTGTATCTGTTTGCAATCCTGTCAAAGTTTGCCTGACCTTCCATAGTGACGATGACTATCCCTGCAGCGCCTGCTTTCATGATATCGCCGACTACTGTTTGGGAACGGGCGCCAATTGCCCATAGCCCGACAAGTTTGCCGGTGACATCTACTTTCTTAAGGTTTTCCTCAGAAGCAAGACCTAGGAAAACCAATTCAGCTTTTGCTGCTTTTTTCAGGTCTCCATCTCCAAGAAATACGAAATCCTCGTTGTTGACGAGTTTTTGTTTTCCTACAGTCAGGCCAACTTCAGGATAGGAAATGGATACAAGATTAAATTTCTGTAAATAAGAACCGTCAACAGGTCCTGCCAAACCCAATCCTTTATAAAATTCGACAAGATATTCTGCCGCCATTTTTTGGCCTTTGTCGCCGGTATTTCTACCCTCAAGCTCGTCAGAGGCCAAATAAGTAAGGTGTTTTTCGAGGTCAGCAGCGGTGATCGTGGAAGCGTATTTTACTACTCCTGCGTCTTGCGCGGATAGATTCAGGGTTAGCAAAAGTCCAAATGCTCCCGAGATCCAAATTCTTTTTTTCATAAGTTATTATTGAGGTAATTCAAATTAAGGCCTTAAACATAAAAATAATTCCAATTACATTAAACCCGTTTATCAATACAGATGTTAATAGGGTGTATTTCTTTTGTCCCCAAAACCATATTCACTCAATAATTCTTACCTTTGCACAACCAAAAATTGAGGAGAATAAAACCCAAGTAAATCCCCCCTTAACTATCGATATGAAGATTAATCTCAATCCATCTACCAAGTTTGAAAATAGGCATAACGGCCCTTCTGCTGATGAAATCGCTTTGATGTTGAAAAAGATCGGAGCTGAATCTCTAGACGTGCTTATTGATCAGACTATCCCTAAATCCATTCAATTGGAGAAGCCTTTGGATCTTCCCGAGGCCAAATCTGAAGCTGCGTTTTTGAAGGAATTCAAAAAAATGGCTTCAAAAAACCGCATTTTCAAATCGTATATTGGATTGGGATATTATGATACCATTGTGCCGGGAGTGATTTTGAGAAATATCCTCGAAAATCCGGGATGGTACACCGCTTACACGCCCTATCAGGCAGAAATCGCCCAAGGCCGATTGGAAGCGCTTATCAACTACCAAACCATGGTCATGGACCTGACAGGAATGGAGATGGCAAATGCTTCCCTTCTTGATGAAGCCACAGCTGCTGCCGAAGCCATGACGATGCTTTATGCCTCCAAGCCAAGGGAAAAGAAAAACGCACACACCTTTTTTGTAGATGAAAAAATATTCCCTCAGACAAAGGACTTATTGATCACCCGCTCGGCTCCAATCGGAATCGAATTGGTGATTGCTCCACTCTCCACTTTGGACCTGACAGATCCGGATCTTTTTGGAGTGATGGTCCAATATCCAAACTTGGACGGTGAAGTCATCAACCACCTTGATTTGGTTGCAGCTGCAAAAGAAAACAATGTGCTGACTGCTTTTGCTTCTGATTTGCTAAGTTTGACCTTATTGACTCCTCCGGGAGAAATGGGAGCTGATGTTGTAGTCGGTACAAGTCAAAGACTTGGCGTACCTATGGGTTACGGCGGCCCTCATGCTGCGTTTTTTGCTACCAAAGAGGCGTACAAAAGACAAGTTCCAGGTAGGATAATCGGGGTTTCTGTTGATAGAGACGGGAACAAAGCCTACAGAATGGCGCTTCAAACCCGGGAGCAACACATCAAAAGAGAAAAAGCCACTTCCAATATCTGTACGGCACAGGTACTTCTTTCTGTAATGGCAGGAATGTATGCTGTATATCACGGACCAAAAGGATTGAAAGAAATCGCGTTGAGAACCCATGGCTTGGCACAATTGACAGCCAAAGCTCTTGCAGAAATCGGATTTGAGCAAACCAACAAAAACTTTTTTGATACCATAAAAATCAAAACCGATTCGGTACAGCAATCCAAAATCAAAGCTTTTGCTGTTTCTTCTGAATTGAACTTCAGGTATGAAGAGGGAGCGATTTTGCTTTCATTCGATGAAGTAAAAACCGTAAAAGATGTAAAATCAGTTGTGGACGTATTTTCCAAGTCCACTAACCAAAAGATCAAATCCAATTGGGAGGAATTGATTGAAGGACTTGAAATCAACCTTCCCGAAGCTATCAAAAGAAAGTCAGCCTATTTAACGCACCCTGTTTTCAATCAATACCATTCAGAGCATGAAATGCTCAGGTATATCAAGAGATTGGAAAACAAAGACCTTTCTTTGGTACATTCCATGATATCCTTGGGTTCATGTACCATGAAACTCAATGCCACAACTGAAATGATCCCTGTGACTTGGCCGGAATTTGGTCAGTTGCATCCATTTTGTCCACAGGATCAGGCAGCGGGATACTATGAAATGTTCCAAAATTTGAGAAACTGGCTGACTGAAATCACAGGTTTTGCGGATACTTCTCTACAGCCAAACTCAGGTGCCCAAGGTGAATATGCCGGTTTGATGGTCATCAGGGCTTATCACATGAGCCGCGATGATCATCACAGGAATATCGCTTTGATTCCGACTTCAGCCCATGGAACCAACCCGGCTTCTGCTGTCATGGCAGGCATGAAGGTAGTTTTGGTGAAATGCGACGAAAAAGGAAACATCGATGTCGCTGATCTGAAAGCCAAAGCCGAAGAGCATTCCAATGATTTGGCGGCTTTGATGGTGACATATCCCTCTACACATGGAGTATTTGAAGAAGCGATCCAAGAAATCTGCCAGATCATCCATGACAACGGCGGGCAAGTATATATGGACGGAGCCAACATGAATGCGCAGGTTGGTCTGACCAGCCCAGGCAGAATCGGTGCGGATGTCTGCCACCTTAATCTTCACAAAACATTCTGTATCCCTCACGGTGGAGGTGGACCCGGTATGGGTCCTATCAGCGTAGCCAAACAGTTGGTGCCCTTCCTTCCGGGAAATCCTGTGGTGGAAACAGGGGGCACACAAGCCATCCATGCTATTTCGGCAGCTCCTTTTGGCAGTGCAAGTATCCTTCCGATTTCCTATGCCTACATCGCAATGATGGGAGGAGAAGGACTTACCAATGCCACCAAGATCGCCATCTTAAACGCCAATTATATCAAGGTAAGGCTCGAAGCACATTATCCGATACTTTACACAGGTATCCACGGAAGGGCTGCGCATGAGATGATCTTGGATTGCAGGGCTTTCAAGGAATTTGGGATCGAAGTTGAAGACATTGCCAAGCGCTTGATGGATTATGGATTCCATGCGCCGACAGTTTCCTTCCCGGTAGCGGGTACGCTGATGATCGAGCCGACGGAGTCTGAGACAATGTCTGAACTTGACAGATTCTGTGATGCGATGATCGCTATCAGACATGAAATCCAGGAAGTTGCAGATGGACTTGCTGACAAAGAAAACAACGTGTTGAAAAATGCACCGCACACCGCAGCATTGGCTTTGGCAGATACTTGGGATTTCCCGTATTCAAGAGAAAAGGCTGTGTATCCATTGCCTTATGTGAAGGGTAATAAATTCTGGCCAACAGTAAGGAGGATTGATTCAGCCTTTGGGGACAGCAACCTAGTCTGTAGCTGTATTCCTGTTCAGGAATACGCAGAGGCGGAAGCAGAAGCATAACAATTTGAAAAAAAGGAGCTTAGAGGCTCCTTTTTTTTTTGGGATTATCAGTTTGGTAAATGAGTTTAGTTTTTATTTAAAGAGATAGGTTGTTTCGTTCTAGTTGAATAAATTGAGTTTCTATTTGATGGGTTTTAGAATCAGATCTTATGCCATAAGTAATGAAAAAAGTTATAGCAAATCTAGTGGTATTTTTGATTTTCGGAGGAGCTGTCTACTTAAAATACAGGTATGATTTAAAGGAAAACAGGAAATTTATACAAAAGATTAATGAAGAGTATTTATCTATCAGTTTTAGCGACAGTTTAAATTCAAATGTACTTGTTTTAAGGGATCCATTTTTTGGATCAAGTTTTAAAAAAAGCAGTAATACTGTTTTTTTTTCAACTTTGGGATGGTACAAAAAGAGGTGTATAAACTTGCTCTGAAATTAAATCAAATGGGT
>NZ_CDSBKL010000030.1:0-20227 GCF_977115555.1 Aquiflexum sp. | reverse complement strand
GAGGCTACTACTCCAAACTCCATCAGATGCAGCTCAAGTCAATGGCGATTGGGTAGAAGTAGGAAGTTTGGAAGCAGGGATGCAGGGAAGTCAGGATGTGGGAAGTATGAAGGATAGTAGTAAAAGGTGAGAAGTGGAAGGTAGAATTGAAAAAAGGTCGGATGACCGATGACGGATGCTTTGGGGAAAGGCTAATAATTGGTATCTCGTTTCTCGCTTCTTGTCTCTCGCATCTTGATCCAGTCTCATGTCTCACGTCTCATATCTAAATTAGAACTAAACCAAAAATTAATATAAAGTGAAAAAAGTACTTGTTTTGGCTTTGGCCATGTTGCCTTTGTTTGCAATTGCCCAAGAATCGGGTATAGGATTGAGGTTCGGCGAACCATTTTCCATCACCTACAAAACCTTCCTCGATGACAAAATTTCCCTAGAGGGAATGGTCGGAAGAGGTGGGCCAAACAGCGGGCAATATTATCGAAGAGATTTTGAAAACAACAGACCCAGCCCAAATGCTTTTTATGTAGGCCACAGCACCTCCAATTCTTGGTCTTTGAATTTTCGTGGTGCATACCATGAGGACTTTTCGGATGATTTCAATATCGGTTCAGGCTACTTGTTAGGCTATGTAGGTGCCGGGGTTCAGCTCCGGTCTGTTTTGGTAGATTATGCTTTTACAGATTCTTCCATTTCTCAGGCAACCTTGAGAGAAACCCGAAGGAACATGGATTTTGGCCCAGAGGCATTTGGTGGGGCAGAGTATTACTTTGACGAAGCTCCGATCAGTGTTTTTGGGGAAGTTGGTTTCTTTATGGAATTGTTGGACCGTTTTGGGCACTTTAGGCTTCAGGGAGCAATCGGAGTCAGGTATTTGTTTTGATTGGAGCTTAAAAGTTTATAGACCATAGTCGATAGATAGGACCTAACTACTCTCCCCCAAAGCTCTTCTATTTGGTTTGAAGAGTTCTTTCGTGAATAATTTTATATATGAAAAAAAAGATTGTTCTCATTTCCATCATTTTAATGGCCGGCATCGGTTTATTTGTTTTCAATAACCTGGGTGGATTCAATGATGTAAAGCTTGAGGTGACCCATTCAGAAGATTTCAATTTGATAGGAAGACATTTCAAGGGAATTCCGCAGGATGAGAAGCTTCGGATGGCATTTCAGGAAATAGAAAAAATCAAAAACGATAATCCTGAAGCAGTTTTACATACCATTTACTATGCAGAACCGGCAGGGAAATTGGACACCATGGAAGTTTTCGTAGGATTGGAATCGAAATGGATGGAAAATAAATCAGGATTTGATCAGGTTTCTTATTCAGGTAAAAATGCCATTATCGCAACTATCAAAGCCCACCGTTTTGTGATGCCCGGACCATTAAAAATCAAAAAAAAAATCATCGATTTCTCTAAAGACAATTCCTTACCTGAACCTGACGTTTTTATTGATCAGATTGTCGGACTTGATGAAATAAAAGTTATTGGGATAAACAGCAAAAAGAATCCCTGATCCCAACTTGATATTTTGAAACATTACAACCAAATAATATAGTCTCCGTCTTAGTTTTTATTCAATTATCCAAAACAGAAATCTTATGAGAAAACTACTTTCTTTATTATTGGTAGGAGCTTTGGCTTCTATTTATGCCTGTGTAGGACCAGTAGGGCCTCCGGGGATACCAGGACCTCAAGGTCCACAGGGTCAAGCAGGCGTCAACATTGTTGCTGAAGCATTTGAAGTGAATGTTAATTTTACATCTGCCAATAACTATCTGGCTGTCTTTGATTTTCAGCCGCCAATTTTTGACAGTGATGTGGTCTTGATGTATGTACGATGGGAAACAGCCAATGGCAATACAATCTGGAGAGCATTGCCTCAAACTGTACTTTTTGAGGAAGGTACTTTGATTTATAATTACGATTTCAGTAAAGCTGATTTCAGTGTGTTTTTAGAGACAAATTTTGACCCAACTCTATTGGGTTCAGATTGGACCACAAATCAAAGGTTCAGGGTGGTTGTTGTTCCGGCTGATTTTAGTTCGAGAATCGATTACAATGATTATGAAGGAGTAGTCAAAATGCTCGGACTTTCCGAAAGCGATTTTGTGAAACTAGAAGCAAGAAAATAAATTTCAAGAGCCTCCAAAATTGGAGGCTTTTTTTTGATTTTTCTATTTAGGAAATCCAACTTTTTGGTCGGACTTCAAATCAAAGGTATAGGAAAAACAAGCCCAAGAATACCTCACAGATTTTTCTGACTGCTTGGTGAAATTCACTTTTCAGACAAAGTCCAAAACAAGTTTCCATATCCTTACCTCCTAATTCAAATTGGGATTCTATATTTGCAGCATGCAATTGAAGAATGATTTATTGATCCGTGCCGCAAAAGGCGAAAAAGTAGAAAGAACACCCGTTTGGCTGATGCGTCAAGCCGGAAGGATTCTTCCTGAATACCGTGCCGTCCGTGAAAGTGTGAGTGGTTTTATTGAATTGGCTCAAACGCCTGAATTGGCAGCAGAAGTGACCTTACAGCCTGTGGATATTTTGGATGTCGATGCGGCAATTATTTTTTCAGACATATTGGTCATCCCTGAAGCGATGGGATTACCTTATGAAATGCAAGAAAAACGGGGACCATGGTTCCCCAATACTGTGAAAGATGTCTCAGATTTGAAAAAACTGAGGATTGCTGACGGTGTGGATGACCTCAGCTACGTCATCGAGGCGATCAAAATCACCAAGAAAGCATTGAATGGGCGTGTACCTTTGATTGGATTTGCGGGAGCGCCATGGACGATTTTCGCTTACATGGTCGAAGGGTCAGGAAGCAAGACTTTTTCCAAATCCAGGGCAATGCTCTATACACAACCGGAGTTTTCCCATAAACTGTTGCAGATGATTACTGACAGCACGATCAATTACCTGAAAGCGCAAGTGGCTGCAGGTGCCAATTTGGTTCAGATTTTTGACAGTTGGGCGGGGATATTGCCTCCAAACCATTACTTGGAATTTTCACTTCCCTATATCTCTCAAATCTGCGATGCCATTCAAAATGTACCGACAACGGTTTTTGCGAAAGGTGCATTTTTTGCAAGAAAAGAAATGGCTTTGTTGAACTGCAATACCATCGGTTTGGATTGGAATATGGGAATTGAAGAATCAAGGGAGTTAATTGGCCCGAACAAAACCCTTCAGGGAAATTTGGACCCTGCAGCCTTGTATGGCAGTGCCAAGGAAGTCGAGGCTGCCACCAAATCGATGATGGACCAATTCAAAGGAACAAGGCATATCGCCAACCTTGGCCATGGTGTCTATCCTGACATCGATCCCGAGATGGTGAAGGTATTTGTCCAGACTGTGAAAAGTTATTCCTAATTAGGTATCCTACCCTGATGGAAGAATCTTTTTTTACCGCAATGGACGCAATGGTTTCGCCTAGGAAGAAAAGGATTTTGAACATCTCTCCGCCGTTGTCAGTGTCTTCACTGACAACCAAATGATTTCCTTACAATAACCTTCCCTGTTTTTGGCGGAAACATCAATTCTCAATTCGCATGGTTTCGGCCAAAAACCGGAATCGCCGTTTCCGTTTCTAACCCCGAGTTGCGTTCCTTACTCGGGGCTACCCATATTTGATCCCTATGGGATCAGTGGCCATCGATATACTTAATTTTCCTCCTTTTACTCTGGGATCACTGTGGTGGTTATTTTTTTTGCCGTTGACTTTAGTTCCTACATGAAGGAAGGAACTACTAAATCCCCTACCCTAATCCTATCTCCTTTGAGCAAAAGCATGTTTTGACCAAACATCACCTTGTTGTCAAAAGTCCTGTAGGTGGCCAAGGTCTTCAAAGGTTCTTTGCCTTTTTCTGCTGTATCCTGATTGACGGTCGTCATCACACAGCGGGCACAGGGTTTTGTGATCTTAAAAACTGCATCACCAACCTTCACTTTGTGCCAAGCATCATCCTCAAAAGGATTCCCTCCCGCAAATACCAAATTGGGTCTAAACCTGTCCATGGGTACGGGATTCTCCAATCTAGTGTTGAGTTCATCCAAAGAAGTCTGCCCTATCAATAAATAGGGCATGGCGTCCGCAAAACCCACAGATTCATTGTTTACTGCATATTTTGGGGATAATTTCCTTTCAGTAGATTCCGGCATAATGACAAGGTCACATTCCATACCCAAGGTTGATGAAAACCACTTGCTTACCTTTTCATCTACAATCTGCCCAATGACCTCATCGTCCCAAATTTTAACGGATTTAAAAAACTCGGTTTGGGGCTGAAAAGGGATCTGAATACAAATACTTCTGTCATTTTTATGGAAAACCAAAAGACCGGATTCCTCCACCTCTACCTGCAGCAGTGCCATTTCAGAAAAAGTCCTTTGGGTAAGAAACATCCCCTCTTTGTCCACCAGCATCCATCTTCTGTCCAATTTCAACCCTCTTTCCTCGAGAATTGATTCTTCTAACCTGATCCCACCAAGTGACTTAATGGGATAAATATAAATGTCCTGTAAATACATGATGCTTCAAATTGGATCAAAGTACCGGTTTTGTCAAAGAATGGTTTGTTGTAATTCTAATTTAGAATCAGCAGCTTATCTCCATTCCTTGAGCCTATCCGGAATTTCCTGTGGGATAAATTTAGTAACAATATTCCTGATAGGATTCCCCTCAGCATTATTCCAAGCATAAAAAGGATTGAAAAGTTGGAATGCCACGGTGTTTTTGGAGGATTGTTGGGAGTAAAAAATCGTAGTCCCAATGCAGATCAGGAAGACTATCATCCATTTTTTCCTTTCTTGGTCTCTTTTCTTTTTATCAAAAACCTTCATGTCGCTAAGATACTGATTAGAACAAAAAAGTTGCATCAATTAAAGAAAAAACATTAACAATGAAATATGTAATTGAGGTGATGAAGAAATTTTGAAGTTGATCTCAGTTAAAATTAAAAAACTATCGTTTGTATATTTAATCAAAAGCCAACTGATCGCAAAACGCTCAAATTGGGATTTTGGAAAAACCTCTATTTACGAAAGTGTAAATTCCTGCTAAGGGTAAATAATCTAAGATAACTTTTTGAGTAAAATTTGATCAAATATAATGAGGTCAAAAACCTGCTTTCGTGTGGATTTCTTTTGAAAAAAGGGGTAATTTTTCATTCTTTTTTAGGCAAGCCAAATCCGTAGAAAAACAGGTTGAAAATTCCAGATACATGCCGACTTTTCCCTGATTTATCGAAAAGGCAAAAATAAGCCTACTCGATGGTAATATGGTACGGCCTACCATATAACCGCCGAAGAGGTTAATTTAAGTCATCAATTTTCACATTTTTAAAAAAATCGAAAAATTTTAAGTATTCGAAAAATTCAAACGTTTTCGGTTGCGAATTCTTATAGTAAAATCTCAATTATTTAACGATTAATAAAAAATACCATTATTCTGTTAACAGCCATTTGGCCAAAAGCCCCGGAGGGTAAATGTTAAAAATTGCAAAATATAATTTAAAGATTCAATTTAGGTTTGAAATCAACTACATAAACAATTTCGTTTTTTTCAAAACAACAAACCCTATGAGAAATTATTTACAAAAACTAAAGGCTCTTGCCCTCATGTCAGTACTGATGATGGTCGGTATTGCCTCGGCATTTGCTCAAGGCCGGGTAGCAACAGGAACTGTCCTGGATGCAACCTTAAAAGATCCCCTTCCGGGAGTAACAGTTCTTGTCAAAGGTACCACGCGAGGTACTACTACTGACCTAGACGGTAAATTCAAAATTGATTTACAGGACGGAGATGCCACCTTGGTGTTTTCCTTTGTTGGCTTTACGCCTCAGGAAGTAGCGATTGGAAATCAAAGTATTTTCAACATCGAATTGGCTGAGGATATCCAAAGCTTACAGGAAGCAGTCGTGATCGGTTACGGCACACAGGATAAGAAGGAAATCACTTCTGCTGTGACCAATGTTGGTTCCGAGGAATTCAACCGTGGTAACTTCCCTAATCCTACCCAATTGCTTCAAGGTAAGGTTGCGGGTCTATCAGTAACACGTGCAGGTGGTAACCCCAACTCACAGCCAACTTTGAGATTGAGGGGTATTTCCTCTTTTGGTGCAACCCAATCGCCTCTAATCGTATTGGATGGTGTTATCGGTGCTTCCATTGATGCGGTCGATCCAAATGACATTGAGTCTTTTGACGTATTAAAAGATGCCTCTGCTGCTGCCATCTATGGAACAAGAGGTTCTGCCGGTGTAATCTTGATCACTACCAAAAAAGGCTCTTCGAAAAAAGGAAGTGCAAATGTTACCATCAATACTTTTGGTGCTGCTGAAGTTCCAACCAATCTAATTCCTATTCTTTCTCCGGAAGAATTTGTGGCAAGAGGCGGAACAGATTACGGTTCAAGAACTGATTGGAGAGACGAAGTCACCCAAACTGCATTGAACGGAACTATCAATGCCTCTGTAACAGGTGGTTTTGAAAATACCAATTACTTGGCTTCTGTCAACTACCGAAATAATGACGGTATTGTAAAAGGAACCAACAGAGAAACACTGAACACCCGTTTCAACCTTAATCATGGACTTATGCAAAACAGGTTGAGAATGAATATGGGATTGGCCTACACTCAGACAAATACCAAAGATGTAAACGGTGAAGCTGTAAGGTATGCAACTATCTATAACCCGACTGCCCCGATTTTTGAAAGGGACTTCAATGCTACAGGGGAATCATCTGAGGATAGAGATACACGTTTGGCAAATGCAAACAGAGACTTTGGGGGTTATTTCCAAAGACCTTTGTTTGACTATTTCAACCCTGTTGCCTTGATCAATCAGCAGCAATTCACCAATGACATCAAGAGTGCCATCTATTCATACAGAATAGAATATGACATCAGTGACAAAGTGACCATTGCTTCCCAGTTTTCTGAAGATAGATTGACAGTGAATTCCACCCAATTTTACTCTTTTCAGGATTACAATGTTGGATTTGGACGTAGCGGTTCAGCGGGCCAAAATTTGTTCAATAACACAACAAGCATCTTGAATGGTACAATCAGATTTGAAGATGAGATTTTTGACCGAATGAATTTCACTTTATTAGGAGGTGCAGAAACTCAGATTTTCAATGCAAACGGATTTAATGCATCCTCTTCCAGATACCTTTTTGACCAAGGTGCAAACAATCTTGGCGCGGGCGGTTTGAGATTCGGACCTGGTACAGACATGGGTTCATACGCTGTGAGATCGGTTTTAAACTCAATGTTTGGAAGAGCAAACTTCAACTACAACAACACTTATTTCTTCTCAGCTTCACTAAGAGCTGAAACATTCTCAGGATTTGGTAAAGAAAACCAAACCGGTGTGTTCCCTGCTGTGACGGCAGGTGCGGATTTGACTCAGGTTTTGGATATGGGTCCTTTCAGCCAATTCAAGCCTAGAGCTTCCTTTGGTGTGGTAGGTCAGTTGCCTCCTTCTCCAACTTTGGCTTTGGGTATTTTCGGAAACGGAAACAGAATTCCTTTAGACCTATCTCAACCTATCAATTCTGTTTTTGTAGGTGTAAACCAGATTTCAAATCCTAACCCTCAGTTGAAGTGGGAAACTCTCCAAGAATTTAACTTCGGTTTGGACTATGCTTTATTGAATGGAAAAATCACCGGTACAATGGATTATTGGAGAAGAAACATCTCTGACTTGTTGTTCAACACCCAAGTTCCTGTAGGTGCTCCAAACGAGTTCGATCCAGGAAACTTCTATACTGCCACCACCATTTGGGCAAACATTGCTGATTTGTCAAGTGCAGGTTTTGAATTCTTATTGAATGTCAATAATGTAAAACTTGGTGCTGTCAATTGGACTCCTTCAGTAAACTTCACAATTTACCAAAGAACGACCATCGACAGAATCGGTGTAGGATCCATCAGCTTACCTGAAATCCGTCAGGCAACGCCAGGTTCTCCTGGACAAAACAACAACGAAATCGTTTGGAACAGAGTAGGTGATCAAATTGGTAACTTCTACGGTCCTAAATTCTTGGGCTTGACTGAAAACGGAGAATATATCCTGAGCACCGAAAGACCGGAAGAATTTGAAAATTTAGGAAACGGTCTTCCAACTGCGGACTTTGGTTTCTCTAACTCATTCTCTTACAAAAACTGGGACTTGAACTTCTTGTTAAGAGGAAGTGTCGGACACTTGATTTACAACTCCTTCAGAGGATTCTATGAAAACGCAGATGGCGCTTCAAATACCTGGAACTCAGTTGTAACCAAAAACACGCCTACCAACCCACTTGTAACCTCTACGCCTACATTCTCTGATCTTTATCTTGAAAGAGGTGATTTCGTAAGGTTAGACAACTTACAATTGGGATATAACCTTCCAATAAAATCTGCAAGTATCAGCAATTTCAGGTTATATGGTGGTGTTCAAAACCTTTTCACGATCACACAGTTTTCTGGTGTAGATCCTGAAGTGAGATGGACAGACGGAGGAAACCCATTGGCTCCGGGTATCGAAAGAAGAAATACTTATTTCGTACCTAGAATCTGGACTGCAGGTTTAACATTTACATTAAAATAACATAAACTCAAAATAAATATGTTACGATCAATTAAATCATTATTTGTTGGAGGTCTTGTGGCAATAACCATGGGATCATGCTGGGAACTGGAACAGGAAGTTCTGACAGGGGTAACTCAAGAAGATTTGGCAAATAGCCCTCGTCCTGAGTTGATTGAAGTACTGAAACAATCTGCTTATGCTGCCGTAGTGGGCAACTGGGGAGGTCACGGAGGTATGTGGAGTATCAACGAAGTATCCTCTGACCAATTGGCGATTCCACAAAAAGGTGCTGACTGGGAAGATGGTGGTATCTGGCTAAGAAACCACAGACACACTTGGGCTGTTGGTGACGGTGCCTATAACGGTGCTTGGCAATATTGCTTCAGAATCGTAGGTGAGACCAACTTATTGTTGCAGCAATATCCTGAAGTAGAAGCATTGGGAGCTGAATTGAGGATATTGAGAGCTTTGTCTTACTTATGGTTGATAGACAACTTCGGTAATGTGCCCATCATCGTGGAAACAGACAGAGGTGGAAATCCTGCTCAAAATACAAGGGCTGAGGTGTTCGCATTCATTGAAAGCAGCATTAAAGACAATGTGGAATTACTCCCAAAAACCAATATAAAGACCAATTTGAATTATTGGACTGCTCATATGATTTTGGCGAAACTGTATTTGAATGCTGAAGTTTATTTGAGCACCACTCCTGGAGTATTGGATCCTTCCAAGGCAAGATGGGCAGATGCGGAAGCTGCTTTGAATGTAATCATCAATTCAGGCCAATACAGCTTAACACCTAACTTCTTCCAAAATTTCTCAGCAACGAATGCGAATTCAACTGAGAATATGTTTACACTTCCTTATGATGCAAACAATGCCGGTGGTTTCAACATTCACCACATGACCTTCCATTATGTCAACCAAGCTACTTTCAACTTGGTAGAGCAGCCATGGAATGGTTATACAGCTTTGGAAGAATTCTACAATAGCTTTGAAGCAGGTGACTTAAGAAAAGGTTCTTTGAGAGAAGGTATCCAAAGATCTTCTACCGGAGTTGACTTGATAGATGCCTCTGCTGAACCTGGAGATCCTGATGGTCCTGTTGTGAACTTCACTCCCCAGATCAACCAATTGGCACCAAATGCCTTCAGACAAGCTGGAACAAGGATCAACAAATTTGAAATCCCTCTTGGTTCTGCAAATAGTCTAAACAATGACTTCCCTATCTTCAGATATGGTGATGTCATTTTGATGAAAGCTGAGTGTGCTTGGAGACTAGGAAGAACTGCAGATGCAATTGCATTGGTAAACCAAATCAGGGCAAGATCTTCTGCCCCTGCTTTGACCTCTATTGATGCTGACATCTTATTGGCAGAAAGAGGAAAAGAATTCTTTGCTGAAGGTCAAAGAAGATCGGATTTGATCAGATTCGGAAAATACACTGCTGCTTGGTGGGAGAAGCCTGCTTCTCAAGGTTTCAGGACTCTGTTCCCGATTCCTCAAAACCAGCTTCAGGCTAATCCTAACCTAACACAAAATCCTGGATATTAATCTGGATATTTTGATATCTCAAAAATAAAAGAAGTGCACTTAGGTGCACTTCTTTTTGATTTTATGGATACCTTCGGAATAGAAAATTGAGCAATATCCCAAATTAATCCTTTCAAAATGTCTTTGTTGACAAGTCGCTACTTCCTTATTCTTCCCCTTTTGTCATTGCTATTTTCCTGCTCTAAAAAAGAGGAAGAGAAAATGACTCTTTTTGAATTGATGGAAAAAGAGAAGACTGGGATCGACTTTAACAATAACCTAGTCTATAACGAAAAATTCAACCCTTACCTTTTTAGAAATTTTTATAACGGTGCAGGTGTAGCCTTGGGCGATATCAACAATGACGGTTTGGTAGATGTCTTTTTGGCAGGGAACCAAGAAGAAAACAAACTCTTCCTCAACAAAGGTAATTTTCAGTTTGAGGATATTACCGGAAAAGCAGGGTTAGCTTTACCGGGAATCTGGTCTACAGGAGTCAGTATGGCTGATATCAACGGTGACGGATGGCTTGACATCTACGTCTGCAAATCCGGACCTTTGGGAGGAGATCAGCGATACAATGAACTATTCATCAACAACGGTGACCTGACCTTCACCGACAAAGCAAAAGAATATGGGATCGCCGATGAGGGACTATCCCAGCACGCAGTATTTTTTGACTATGACAAAGATGGTGACCTGGACATGTACCTTCTGAATAATTCTGCAAGGTCTGTGGGTGTAAATGACCTCAGAATCGGACAGAGGGATATTAGGGATCCTTTTGGCGGGAATAAACTCTACCGAAATGACGATGGTAAATATACCGATGTAAGTGCATCTGCAGGTATTTTTGGTTCTGCCATCGGCTATGGATTGGGTGTGACAGTAGCTGACCTCAATAAGGATGGTTGGCCAGACTTGTATGTTTCAAATGATTTTTTTGAAAAAGACTACCTCTATATCAATAATGGCGACGGTACCTTCAGCGAGTCTCTCGAAGACATGATGACCGAAATCAGCATGGGTTCCATGGGTGCGGATATTGCAGACCTGGACAACGATAGTTGGCAGGACATTTTTGTCACAGAGATGCTGCCTGCATCCATGGCACGGGTAAAAACCAAAACCCCATTTGAAGAATGGGACAAGTACCAAGCCAATGTAGCTGGAGGCTATTTTCACCAATTCACAAGAAATACCCTTCAAAGAAACCTGGGTTACCAACCCAACAGTAAGCAAGTCCATTTTTCGGAAATCGGAAGACAATCCGGCGTACATGCTACGGACTGGAGTTGGGGCGCTCTGATTTTTGATACAGACAATGACGGACTCAAAGATATTTTCGTAGCCAATGGCATCGTCAAAGACCTCACAGATTTTGATTATGTTGATTATTATGTCAATAACCAGGATCTGATCGCCCAGTTTAAGCGGGACAGTATCCTGTTGACTAAGATGATTGATGAGTTTCCTTCCAATCCTCAAATGAATTTCCTTTTTCAGAATAAGGGTAATTTCAAGTTCCAAAATGTGGCAGCCGAATCAGGTATGGAGCAATTGACTTTTTCGACAGGCGCTGCTTATGCTGACCTTGACAATGACGGTGACCTTGACTTGGTGGTCAATAACCTGAACGGTGAAGTTTCCATATTCAAAAACAACAGCAGGGAAATCAACAAAAACCATTTTCTCCAATTTGATCTCAATGGTCAATTCGGGACACAAGTGACTTTATATGCTGGAAATCAGCTGTTTTTTGCGGAGCATAATCCGGTCAAAGGATATATGTCTTCCGTGGATCATAAACTCCATTTTGGTCTTGGACAAGTGACAAAAATTGATTCCGTCAACGTACTTTGGCCAAATGGGAAAACCACAAAATTAAAAGATGCTGAAGTAGATCAGCTGCTAGTATTGGATCCTTCCTTAGCAACCGAAGATTGGAAATCTGTAAAGCCGGTTTCGAAGCCACTCCTCCTAACCTCTTCCATCAAGCTTCCTTGGAAGCATCGCGAAAGTGATTTTATAGATTTTGACAGGGACAGGCTGCGGTTTCATATGATTTCCAATGAAGGTCCAAAAATGGCTGTAGGAGATATCAACAGTGATGGGCTTGACGACCTTTTCCTTCCTGGTGCCAAAGGGCAAGCCTCCTCTATTTTTATCCAAAATCCCTCTGGAGATTTTCAAATCCATCAAAAATTCGAAGCAGATTCTGTAGCCGAAGATGTAGACGGATTGTTTTTTGATGCAGATGGAGATGGGGATTTGGACCTATATGTGGTGAGCGGGAGCCTTGAATTCAGTGCTTTCAACATGAATTACCAGGACAGACTTTACCTTAACAATGGCCGGGGAAATTTCACCAAAACAAAAGAAAGTCTTCCTATGGTATTCCAAAGCTCCTCTTTTGCGAAGGCTTTTGACTACAACGGAGATGGAAAAATGGACCTTTTGATAGGAACGAGGACAGTTCCTTTTGCTTATGGCGTACCGGGCGATGTAACGTTTCTGGAAAATCAGGGAAATGCAGTTTTTGTCGATAAAACCCTTGAATTGGCTCCTGAATTCAAAAATATTGGAATGACAAGGGATGCCTGGATTGGGGATCTGGATGAAGATGGGATAGCTGAAATCCTGATCTCCGGCGAATGGATGCCTCTCAAGGTCTTTAAAAAAACAAATGGAAAATATACCGACGCCTCTTCTGCGTTTGGATTTGACAAAACCGGGGGTCTTTGGAATACCCTCCTTGTAGCTGACATCAATGGAGACGGATTGCCGGATATTCTGGCGGGAAATTCGGGAACCAATACACGTCTCCAAGCTTCTCCTGAAAAACCCCTGCAATTACAAATCAATGACTACGACCAAAACGGAAGTATAGAGCAAATCATAACACAATATGAAGGTGACAGCACTTATCCTTTGGTGTTGAAATCCACCTTGATCAAGCAATTGCCTGCCTTGCGAAAGCAATTGTTGACTTATGATGCTTACAAAAACAAAAGACTTGAGGATTTATTTCCACAGGAGATATTGTCCCGAAACATGGTCTTGGACGTACATACTTTAGAGACAAGCCTGTTTATAAATAAGGGAAATGGTACATTTGCAAAAGTATTTATGCCCTACCCCATCCAAAGCAGTCCAGTATATGCCATTCATTTCTTCAAGGATGAATCAGGAAAAACCAACTTACTGTTCGGCGGAAACCAGAGCCGGATCAAACCTGAGTTGGGAATCAATATGGGAAGCTTTGGCTGGCATCTGACAGGAACCAATGAAAAAGACCTCCACATAATTCCCTCCTTTGAATCCGGATTCTTCGTCCGAGGAGAAATAAGGGATATCAAAAGTATCAAAACTTCAAATGGAATCCGGATTGTAGTGAGTAGGAATAATGATGTACCGGGGGTTTGGGAAATGGTGAAATGAGCCAGTAATAGTAAAAGGTAAAAGAATAAAAATCACCTCAGAACACACTGAGGACTCAGAGAAAATGGAGGAAGGAAGACCACGCAGTGGTCAAATCTCGGTAGTATAGATGGGAAAAGAAAAGATTCGATTTTTGGCCGAAGTAATCCCAAAACCGAATTTGCTTCCCGCCAAAAACAAAAGAGAGTTGAGGGTGGAGAAAAAAAATCACCTCAGAACACACTGAGGACTTAGAGGAAATGGAGGAAGAGGGTGAGAAGAGAAAAGAAAAAGGTGAGAGTTGGGCTAACCTTTGAGGTCTTTTTTAGACCTTGAAGGTTTGGGTTAGGATAAGAAAGATGACCGACACCAAAGATTCAAAAAGGGAAGAATAAAATTTAGAAAAAAAAGTAAATGATCAGAGTATTTATGTTGCTATTCGCATTGAGTTTGGTGCTGTCATGCAAACCCAAAACAGAATATGACTTGGTAAAAGAAAGAGAACTTGCTTCAGGCAAGGTGGTGGAAGAACTTTTTCTCGACATCAAGTTTGGAATGGGAAGGAAGGAGTTTTTTGGCACCTGTTGGGAACACAACAAGAATGGCGTTTTGATCAATGGCAACCATTACCTTCAGATTCAATACAAACCGGTCATGCCTTCAGGAAAAAATGGTGAAATGAACTTTTATCCTGAGTTTGAGGACGACAAGCTTTTTTTTATGCCAATAGAGTTTGTTTATCCTCAATGGTTTCCCGGTAATGAAGAATTCTCCAATGAAAAATTGATCGTCGATGTGGTCGCTCTTTTGGAAACCTGGTACGGTGATGGATTCTTTGAAGTAGCCAACAAAGACAAATCCGTCAGTGCCATGGTCAAAATTGATGGCAACAGATTGATCCGCGTTTTTAAAAAAAATATCAATACAGTTCGGGTTGAAATCCTAGATCTCCGTGTCAAGGATGTGGCCGAAATGACAAAAAAAGTAGCCGATGCGTCTTAATAAATCCATCTATATTTCCTTTTTCATTACAGGAATCATTGCATCCTGTAAAGCACCTGAAGGAGAAAAAAAGGAAACCCTATTCCAAAAAATAGAATCCTCCGCTTCGGGGGTGACCTTTAGAAACGACCTTCCCTTTGACGAGAAGTTCAATATTTTCACCTACCGAAACTTCTACAATGGTGGTGGAGTAGCCATGGGAGATGTCAACAATGACGGACTCATAGACTTGTATTTGACTTCCAATCTGGGAGAAAACAAGCTCTACTTGAATGAAGGTGATTTCAAGTTCAAAGATATAACAGCGACTGCGGGAGTTGCCGGTACGCGGGCTTGGAGTACGGGGGTGGCAATGGCTGATGTCAATGGTGATGGATTGTTGGATATTTATGTCTGTAATTCGGGTGATATCGCAGGTGATAACAAACAAAACGAGCTATTTATCAATAACGGGGATGGTACTTTCAGCGAAAAAGCGGAAGCATTTGGACTCGCGGATCAGGGATATTCTACGCATGCGGTGTTTTTTGACTATGACAATGACGGGGACCTTGACGTCTATCTGCTCAACAACAGTTATCAATCCATCGGCAGCTTCAACAAGATGCAAAATGAAAGACCGAAAAGAGATCCTGTTGGAGGAGATAAATTGTTCAGAAATGACGGGGAAAAATTTACCGATGTGTCTGAGCCTGCAGGGATTTATGGAAGTTTGATTGGTTTTGGATTGGGTATCACTATTGGTGATGTCAATCAGGACGGATGGATGGATATTTTTATTTCCAATGATTTCTTCGAAAGGGACTACCTCTACATCAATAATCAGGACGGGACTTTTACAGAAAGTCTAACCTCTTACATGCGTGCCATTTCAGCAGCATCTATGGGTGCCGACATCGCTGACATCAACAATGATGGATATTTGGACATGTTTGTGACCGAGATGCTTCCTGAGCCTTCTGAACGGCTCAAACAGATTACGACTTTTGAAAGCTATGATAAATTCCAATTCAACGTTGAGCATGATTACCATTACCAATACACAAGAAACATGTTCCATATCAACAATGGTGACGGCTCTTTCTCAGAAATGGGACGATTGGCCAATGTGGAAGCGACGGATTGGAGCTGGGCAGCCTTGATGTTTGACATGGACAATGACGGATTAAAAGACATTTTCGTTGCCAACGGCATTTACAAAGACCTGACAGACTTGGATTACCTCAATTTTATCGACAATGACGAAACCAAGAGGAAAATCATCAGCAAAACAGGTGTGGATTACAAAGCCTTGGTAGATCCGATGCCCATCAATCCTATTTCAAATTATGCTTTCAAAAACAAAGGAGACCTTGTTTTTGAAAATGTCATCCATGAATGGGGAATGGGGGATCCAATCCACTCCAATGGGTCTGCATACGGCGACCTTGACAATGACGGCGCGATGGACCTTGTCATCAACAACGTCAACAATGAGGCGTTGATATATAGAAACAGAACGAAAGAACTGGAACCTGAAAATCATTTTCTCAAAATCCAACTTTACGGAAAGGATAAAAATACGGCAGCCATCGGCACCCAAGTGAGGCTATTGGCAGGAGACAAAGTTTTTTATCAGGAACAAATGCCCAACCGTGGATTCCAATCTTCTGTGGATCCAAGGCTGAATTTCGGTTTGGGAAAAATAAACAGACTCGATGAAGTTCAGGTAAGATGGCCGGACGGAAAAATCACCTTACTTAATGATGTGACTTCCGATTCCACTTTGGTTTTGAAATGGGAAGATGCTAAAGATGCCGAAGCAGGATTTGTTTTTTTTGAGAAACCAAGCAATCAGATTTTCTCGAAGGTAGACCCAAATACCATTTTGGATTTTACACATCAGGAAAACCTCATGGTGGATTTTGACCGGGATAGGCTGACTTACCACATGATCTCTACCGAAGGGCCAAAAGCCATTTGGGGAGATGTCAACGGTGATGGTTTGGAGGACGTCTTTATCGGTGGTGCTAAAGGATATGGTGGAAAGTTATTTATCCAAAATGTGAATGGGAGTTTCAGGGCTACAAACCAAGATCTATTTGAAGAAGATAAGTTTTCTGAAGATAGAAACGGGGTTTTCTTCGATGCCAATGGAGATGGAAGCCTTGATTTGGTGGTAGCATCAGGAGGCAATGAATCAGGATTCGGTTCACCGGATTTGGCGGACAGGCTTTATCTGAATGATGGTAAGGGAAATTTCTCCAAATCCGAAAACAGTGGGCTTCAGTTTTTGACAAATAGTACTTCTGTCATCAGAACTTTGGATATCAACGGAGATGGTGCAATGGATCTTTTTGCAGGATCGAGATTGGTACCTTTCGTCTATGGGGTAAACCCAAATTCAGCGATTATGGTCAATGATGGCAAAGGAAACTTCACCGATGGAACTGCCCAATATGCACCTCAACTGAAAGAAATTGGAATGGTAACCGATGCAGCGGTCGTCGATTACGATGGCGATGGAAAAATGGATCTGGTGATAGTAGGAGAATGGATGGCACCGACATTTTTTAGAAACACGGGAGGCAAGCTGGAAAAAATTGAGATGCCCGAGATGGAAAACTTCAAGGGATGGTATCAGGCGATTGTTGTCGGGGATTTTAATAACGACAGCAAACCAGATTTTGCTTTGGCAAACCATGGATTGAATACCCGATTCAAAGCTTCTGTAGAAAGTCCCATCCGGATGTTTGTCAATGACTTTGACCAAAACGGATCTGTGGAACACGTCTATGTCAAAAAGCAGGGAGAAAAACATGTGCCATTTACCCTAAAACACCAACTTGAGGGTCAAATACCTGCAATCAAAAAGAGATACCTCAAATACAGCGCTTATAACAATCAGACTTTGGAGGATATTTTCACACCTGAAGAAATCAACAAAGCAGTTGTGAAAGAAGTGAATTTCCTTGCTTCGGCGATCTTGATGAACCAAGGAAACGGGAAATTTGAAGTGAAATCCTTACCACGATATGCGCAGCGCTCATGGATGTATGTAATTTTGAGTGCAGATATTAATGGAGATGGCAATCAGGATATCATCATGGGTGGAAATCTTCGGGGCGCCAAGCCGGAAGTCGGGCAATATGACGGAAGCTATGGAGAAGTCCTGATTGGTAAAGGAGACGGAACGTTTGATTATTGGCAGAACAGAGAGCATGGTCTGAAACTGGAAGGTGAAATCAGGGATTTAAAAATCCTTGACCTTAAAGGTAAAAAGGTCTTGATGGTGGTAAAAAGCAATGAAGCGGTGGAGTTTTGGAAAATAGAGAAATGATTTTTCCCACAAAGACGCAAAGACACAAAGATTTGAAGGTTGAAAATCTTGACTTGAAACCATCGCCCTATTTAATAATAGGATTATTATATGTCATTTTATTTGGATTTTTTTCTTGCTCCCAACCCCAAGAGGACACACTTTTCAGACTTTTAGACTCCAAAGAAACAGGCATTGATTTTAGTAATAAACTTGTTTCCTCCGAGGAGATGAACATACTGGAATACCTGTATTTCTATAACGGAGGAGGGGTAGCTACAGGAGACATCAACAATGACGGTTTGGTGGACCTCTACTTCACATCAAACCAAGGCGAAAATAAATTATTCCTCAATAAAGGCAATTTCAAATTTGAAGACATTACCCAAAATGCAGAGGTTACAGGTGACGGTGGTTGGTCCACAGGTGTCACCATGGCCGATGTCAACGGCGATGGATTCTTGGATATTTATGTGGCGCAGGTAGGGGATTACAAAGGATTGGCCGGAAAAAACAAGCTCTATATCAACAACGGTGATTTGACTTTCTCCGAAAAAGGCGCAACATACGGAGTGGATTTTGTGGGTTTCTCTACCCATTCCTTGTTTTTTGACTATGATCAGGACGGAGATATTGACCTATACCTTCTCAACCATTCGATCAAAAAGCCCGAAGTTTTTGCAAATGCCGACACCAAATTCACCAATCAGGATGAAAAGGGAGGAGACAAACTTTTCAAAAATCTTTTGGCAGAAGGTGAAAACAGGATGGTTGAAGTGACCGAAGAAGCAGGAATCCTTTCAAGCAGCCTGGGTTTTGGATTGGGTGTAGGTATGGCTGACATCAATGGGGATGGTTGGATGGACTTATATGTTTCCAATGATTTTACCGAAGATGATTACCTCTATATCAATCAGGCTGATGGAACCTTCAAAGAATCCTTAAAGGAATATATCTCCAATACCAGTCGGTACAGCATGGGAAATGACCTGGGGGACATTAATAATGATGGCTTGTCGGACATTTTCACCACAGACATGCTTCCATCCGATCCACAGATATGGATGAAATCCGTCGGAGAAGACAAGCAGGAAGTATTTGATGTCAAAAAGCGTCTCGGCTACGGCGACCAATATGTCCGAAACCACCTCCAACTCAACCGCGGTGACGGAAGATTCAGTGAAATAGGCCTTTTGACCAATACCTTTGCCACAGATTGGAGCTGGTCTCCTCTGATTTTTGATATGGATAATGACGGCAAAAAAGACATTCACATCACCAACGGCATTGTCAAGCGACCAAATGACCTGGACTTTGTCCAATACAGTCAAGAACCAAGTCCGGGCTTGAGCGAAAAAGAAATCCAAAAGAAACTGATTGACATGTTGCCTACCGTCAAGCTTTCAAATTTTTCCTTCCGTAATGAAGGTAATCTGAAATTTACCAACATGGTGAAAGAGTGGGGTTTGGACCAACTCTCCTACTCCAACGGATCAACTTACGCAGATTTGGACAATGACGGTGATTTGGATTTAGTAGTCAATAATACCGATCAGGAAGCTTTTGTGTATCAAAACCTGAGCAGCGAAAAACTGAAAAACCATTTTATCCAATTTGACCTGAAAGGTGAAAAACTTAATCCATTCGGGATCGGGGCACAGGTCTTTGTACATAGTGGGGAAGAAATATTTCACCAAACGCTGAGCACTTCCCGTGGATTCCAATCAGGGACGTCCACAACTTTGACTTTTGGTTTGGGAAAAAATTCTGCTGTGGATTCTGTCGCAGTTGTCTGGAATGCCACAGATAAAGAAATTTTCCGAAACCTTGCCGTCAATAAAAGACATCTATTGGAAAAAGGAAAAGGTATAAAATCTTCAAATTCGATTCCTGTCTCCACTTCGATTTTGGAAGTAAGGGATTTCGGTATTGATTGGACCCATGAAGAAAATCTTGATTTTGATGATTTCAGAAGAGAGTATTTGATCCCTAGGAAGTATTCGACAGAAGGCCCTGCATTGGCTGTCGGTGATGTAAACGGAGATGGCTTGGAGGACATTTTCTTCGGTGGGGCCAAAGGGCAGGCCGGTGTTTTTTATTTTCAGACTAAAGATGCAAAGTTTGAAAAAAGCATTCAGCCCATCTTTGACAAGCTGAATATGGCAGAGGATGTGGTCGCAATTCTGGAGGATTTTAACAAGGACGGCACTTTGGACCTTTATGTGGGAAGTGGCGGTAACGAATCTACAAGAAAGGAATTTTTCAACTTTGACAGGCTTTTCCTGAACGATGGCAAGGGAAATTTTTTCTTTTCAATGAATTCGCTACCTCCTATTGCTGAAAATACCTCGACTCTCGCCGTCCACGATGTCAATGAAGACGGTGC
>NZ_CDSBKL010000029.1:0-20315 GCF_977115555.1 Aquiflexum sp. | reverse complement strand
ATTGCAAACGCCGTCGAATAGAATAATGTCGAACCTATCTTGGATTCTCATCGGATGATCTGAACAGTTCCTTTGAGTTTTTGCTCCTGTTGGGTTGGATCCAACACGTCAAATTTTACAGTTGCTGTATAGAAATATGTACCTGAGGGCAATTCATTTCCATTTTTATCTGTACCATCCCATCTGATATAGATGTCATTTTCATTGGAGGATAGACTGTTGTAGCTGAAAACTTCCACGCCCCATCTGTTGACGATAAATATTTCTACTCCTAGTACAAATCTCGGACATTTGGCAAAAGGATTGTCAAAAGCCATAAAAGTCTCGTTGATGCCGTCTCCATCAGGAGTAAAGGCATTTGGTAAGAAATAGCTAGGGCAATTGTCTACACAAACAATATTGCTAGGATCACTTTCATTTCCTGATCTATCTACCGCTGTGATGTAGTAGCATCCTCTGTAATTTGAAAGGTCCTTGATTAAGGCATTTCTCTCAAATGCAGAATAAGTACCCACAAATTCAAACCGGCCTTCTTCACCTTCTGAAGTAAAGTATAATCTAAATGCGCTTAATTCATCATCACAAACACCGCTAAAATCAGGTTCCCAACTCAATTCATGTTCAAATGAATTGGTGCCACAGCCTTTGTCTGAAAGGTATTCAACACATTCAGGCCCCTCGAATACCAAAACAGGAGGACATGGTAGCCTGTCATCATCCGGTCTTGCGCAGATGATCTGGGATTTGTTTTCCAAAGGATATTCAATTTGATCTACATTATAAGCTCCTTTTGTCACTACATAATAGCAATATTCTATATCCTTTTTCAATGTGACGCCATTGTGTCTTCCATCGTCGAAATAGGTAAATCCTTCGACAGTTGGATCAACTTCAGCGATCAGCTCAAATGTATTTTCATCCAAAGCATCTGGATCATTTCTGTTTCGGTAGACTTCATGTTTGTATTGTGAAATGGAGTTGTTCCATGGGGTATTGAATTGCCATTTCAACTCAATGGCCTCATTGATGATAACCAGATCCAACCTTACAGAAGAGGCTGAACTTGAACTGTCGATTGTTGTAGTGTTTTCTTTGAGTATTACCTTATAATTGTAAACCAGGTTTTCGGTATTCAATCCCGTATCGGTAAATGAGGTGTCAGAGGTGCTGATCACAGAAACCCTGTTTTGGTTTCCTGTAAAGCCGTTGTTTCTTAAAAGTTCATAAGTGAACGGACCGGGGAATTGGGTTCTGTCAATATCGTAAGGTGGGGTCCATCTTACAAAAATCTGACCCAAAGCAGGATCGGTAGCCTCTACACTAACATTGGTAATTAGGGGTACATCCACGTCGATGGTGACACAGATCTCCTCTGATACAATACTTTCTCCTGATCTTGGGCTTGGGAATCCTGCCACCAGCCTGTAACAATAGGTGTTGCCCGGTGCAAGGCCTTCTCCCATATTGGTATCAAGGAAATCAAAAGTATTCATATCCGTAGTTCCGACCAATTCATATCCTGCCCGTATCCCTGTTTCACAGGAATCAGGCTCATAAGGGTCAGAATTGATCCTTCTCCACACCTGCATGGTCTGAGCCGAACTGCTACATGCATAAGGAGACCATTCTATATTGACCGATCTGCCTTGCTGTTGTTCTACATTTTCAAGAACTGGAGGTGGGCCGATTATTTTTATATTCCATGTTTTGATGTCCACCAAGGCAGGGCCAGATCTGGGTTGGTCTGTGATTCTAATCCTAACTTGATATTCCCTTTCCCTGATATGACTACAGATAGTCTGCCATTCAAAATTAATCACTCCCGGTGTAGGTTGGTATACTGAAACCGGAGCATATGTGGCCGGAGAACTTAATATTTCAATTGGATCTCCAAAGACTTCAATCTTGATGGGATCGCCATCTGGGTCAGATCCTTGGATGACTTCTTCTATTTTGGTTCCTGCGATCACGCAAAGGTCATCCGGAAGGATCAATACAGGTCTTTTGTTATTCGAATTTTCTATAATGATTTGCATATCCCTTACGACGTAGCCAATCAGTTGCCATTCCCCGGCGATTCTCCTGTATTCATTGATTCTCATGGCTACGTTGTATTGTCCGGCGAGACCTGGTGCATCCCAAACCAAATCACCTGTTATTGGGTCAACTGTCAAAAATGGGTTTGGAGAACCGTCTTCTCTATTAAAGCTGAATTCGGAAGTAGCAGGGCTCCTATAGTTATTTACCGGCCTTTGGAATGCCTGCTTTGGGATGTCCAAGGTATATGCCAAGCTATCCCCATCAGGATCATAAGCTCCAGGATTGTGGATAAACCGTCTGTTTACAGCCCCATTGTCCACTGGGGGGATGGTCAATACAGGAGAATTATTTACCCCGATAAATGGATCAATGGTAATCTGTGTTTCTACATAAAAAGGAGTTTCAACAGAATTATCCATGTTTAAGGTGAGGTCATTTCTATTGAATTCCCTAAACCAAATAGTATACCTGCCAGGACCCTGAAATGTATGTTCGATTACAAATGTGTTTTTCTCGATTTGGTTTCCTAAATTTTCTACAGTCACGAAGTCGCTTTCTGTATTCAAACTGACCTGCCTTCCATCTCCAAAATTGATATCACCGGGGCCAAAAACGACACTGGATCTTGTATCAGTATATCCCACCACAGTGATTTTGTATGTCAGTGTCTGGACAGATACCCGCTCGGCTGTAATTTCTCCTGCACGGATGTGCGTGGCAAATGCCTGGGAGGCAGAAAGGATTAAAATACAGAGGGAAAAGAAAAATGAATATTTGAATTTCATGTAAGTCGGAATTTGGTCATCAAGATATACGAAAATAAATAAATCAGGATGAAATTATATACTTAAATCAAACAATAAAAATAAACAGATGGTTAATCATGTGTTCCAAAAAAACGAAAAGAAGCAGCTTTAATTGTCTATTTAGAATAATTTAAAATAAGTTCAATCGATTGCTCTTGGATTGTTTGCTAACCTTTCCAAATGTAAATTTGGCGAGAAAGTTTAAAAACCTATTTTCAATCGAACACTTAAGAAAAATCATATGAGTTGGGTATCAAAAACCTTAAGCAGCACCTTGGGCAGGAAATTATTAATGGCCCTGACCGGATTGTTTTTAATATTATTCTTGGTTGTCCATCTTGTCGGTAACCTTCAGCTCTTACTTCCTGACAATGGAGAGTCCTTCAATCTTTATGCAGACAGCATGGCACACAACCCCCTCATCAGGGTGGTATCAATAGGAAACTTCGCTTTTATCCTTCTTCACGTAATCTATTCTATTTTGCTGTCGAGACAGAATAAAAATTCAAGACCGATTGATTACGCAGTTAGCAAAGCATCTACCAACAGTTCCATGGCTTCTAGAAATATGGGGATTCTTGGTACAGTTATTCTGATATTTATTTTGGTTCACTTAAAAGGGTTCTATTATGAAATCAAATTCGGTGAAATGCCGATGGTAGACTATGAAGGAGTTACTTATAAAAATGTGTTTGCTATAGTAGCGGCAGCTTATTCCAATGTATTGTATGTTGTCTTTTATGTGGTGTCGATGGGATTCCTTGGGTTTCATTTGTCCCATGGTTTCGCAAGTGCTTTTCAGACACTTGGGCTTAACCACGTAAAGTACTCCCCATTGATCCAAAAAGTAGGTTTTGGCTTTTCGATCTTAGTACCGGCTCTTTTTGCCCTGATTCCAATCCTAATGTATTTCCAGTCACTTTGATAGGAAATGAATTTAAAATGAATGTAGAAAATTAAATCTGACCTAGATGATACTGGATTCTAAAACACCTGAAGGCCCATTGGCAGAAAAATGGACCAAGCATAAATTTAATGTGAAGTTGGTCAATCCGGCCAACAAGAGGAAATATGATGTAATTGTTGTGGGGACAGGATTAGCAGGTGCCTCAGCAGCGGCTTCTTTGGCTGAGTTGGGGTACAATGTCAAAGCCTTTTGTTTCCAGGACAGCCCGAGGCGCGCGCATTCCATTGCTGCCCAGGGCGGAATCAATGCTGCCAAAAACTATCAAAACGACGGGGATTCGGTATACAGGTTATTTTATGACACCATCAAGGGTGGTGACTACAGGGCAAGGGAATCCAATGTTTACCGTTTGGCAGAAGTATCAGTAAAGATTATTGACCAATGTGTGGCTCAAGGAGTTCCTTTTGCCCGTGAATATGGAGGTTTGTTGGCCAACCGTTCATTTGGCGGGGCGCAGGTTTCCAGGACTTTTTATGCGAGAGGTCAGACCGGACAGCAGTTGCTATTAGGTGCATATTCGGCATTGAGCCGTCAAGTTGCCAATGGAAAAGTGAAATTGTACCCACGTACCGAAATGATGGATGTGGTGACCATTGACGGTAAGGCTAGGGGAATTATCACACGAAACCTCATCACAGGTGCAATCGAATCCCACTCTGCACATGCAGTTTTGCTTTGTTCAGGTGGATATGGGAACGTATTCTTCCTTTCTACCAATGCAATGGGCTCAAATGTGACTGCCGCTTGGAGAGCACATAAAAAAGGAGCATTGATGGCAAATCCATGTTTCACACAGATTCACCCGACATGTATCCCGGTTTCTGGAGATCATCAGTCCAAGTTGACCCTGATGTCCGAATCCTTAAGAAACGATGGAAGGGTATGGGTGCCTGCTACTCAAGAAACCGCCGAGAAACTTAGAAAAGGTCAAATCAAAGCCAACGATATCAAAGAGGAAGACAGAGATTATTTCCTCGAGAGAAAATACCCTTCTTTTGGAAACCTTGTACCAAGGGATGTGGCTTCTCGAAATGCCAAATATGTATGTGATGAAGGCAGAGGGGTAAATGAAACAGGCGAAGCTGTTTTCTTGGATTTCAGAGATGCGATCAAAAGGGATGGGAAAGATACGATCAGTGCCAAGTATGGCAACCTTTTCGATATGTACCAGCAGATCACAGGTGAAAATCCATATGAAACACCAATGATGATCTATCCTGCGGTTCATTATACCATGGGCGGACTTTGGGTAGATTATAACCTGATGACCAATGTACCGGGACTATATGCCTTGGGTGAAGCCAATTTTTCTGACCATGGAGCAAACAGGTTGGGGGCTTCTGCACTGATGCAGGGACTTGCAGATGGTTACTTTGTGATTCCTTACACTATTGGAGATTATTTGGCACAGAATCCGGCAGGAAAAATCGGGACAGACCATCCGGAATTCCAAAAAGCAGAAAAAGAGGTTAAAGAGAGGATTCAAAAACTTCTCGGTATCAAAGGCGAAAAAACCATTGACCATTTCCATAAGATTTTGGGAAAAATCATGTGGGATTATTGCGGAATGGCTAGAACCGAAGAAGGTCTGAAAAAAGCCAAAGCGATGATCAAAGAGCTGAAGGCTGAATTTTGGTCCAATGTCAAAGTACTTGGGGACAACGAAGAACTCAACCAATCTCTTGAAAAAGCACATAGAGTTGCAGATTTCATAGAGTTGGGTGAACTGATGGTCGATGACGCATTGAACAGAAATGAATCCTGTGGTGGCCACTTCAGGGAAGAATACCAGACTCCGGAAGGTGAAGCACTAAGGGATGATGAGAATTTCGCTTACGTGGCCGCTTGGAAATACACAGGTGAAGGACAGGAAGAAGAATTGGTCAAAGAACCGTTGGTATTCGAAAACGTGAAGTTGACCCAAAGAAGTTATAAGTAAACCAGACGCATTTAACTCGTTAGAGATATGAATTTAACTTTGAAAATCTGGAGACAGAAAAACAACTCCGACAAGGGGGGATTTAAAGATTATCAATTGGGAGGTGTATCAAAGGATATGTCTTTCCTTGAAATGCTGGATGTACTCAATGAAGAACTTTCCGCTAAAGGAGAGGATCCGGTACATTTTGACCACGATTGTAGGGAAGGTATCTGTGGGATGTGCTCACTGTATATCAACGGAAAGCCCCATGGTCCACAGCAGACTACTACCTGTCAGCTACACATGCGTTCATTCAATGATGGCGAGACCATTACTATCGAACCATGGAGAGCAAAAGCATTTCCGGTATTAAAGGATTTGGTGACAGACAGATCAGCCTTTGATAGGATAATCCAAGCGGGAGGGTATGTGTCAGTCAACACTGGAGGTGTCCCAGATGCCAATGAAATCCCAATTCCAAAAACCATTGCTGATATGGCCATGGATGCCGCTCAGTGTATCGGTTGTGGAGCTTGTGTTGCTGCCTGCAAAAATGCTTCTGCCATGTTGTTTACTTCTGCCAAAGTTTCCCAATTGGCATTGTTACCTCAAGGGCAGGTAGAAAGAAAAACCCGGGCTGAGAAGATGGTAGCACAAATGGACTCAGAAGGGTTTGGAGCTTGTACCAATACCGGTGCTTGTGAAGCTGAATGTCCAAAAGGCATCAGTATTACCAATATTGCAAGGATGAACAGAGAATACTTCTCTGCCGTTGTAAGTAGTCAAAACGTTTGATAGCAATCATATAGCAATAAAACGCCGGCTTGTCCGGCTTTTTTTTTGCATTTTTGCGTGGGTACATCGGTGAAATTATATGAATTCTTTCTTTTAGACTAAATTAAATATTTGTATCTTTGAAAAATCATTTTAAATAAATTTTTTATCAGATATTAAGTAAAGAAAGAATGCATTACATAGACCTCGGCATCTTTGTCGGGTACATGTTGTTGATGCTTGGAGTGGGATATTACTTCATGTATCAAAACAAAAATCAGGAGGATTATTTTGTTGGTGGAAGAAATATAGGAAGCTGGCATATTGGACTGTCAGTGGTGGCCACAGATGTAGGAGGCGGGTTTTCAGTTGGACTCGGAGGGTTAGGTTTTGTAATGGGGATATCCGGTAGCTGGATGCTGTTTACGGGACTTTTAGGCGCTTGGCTGGCTGGAGTATTTTTGATTCCCCGTATCAAACAGGACAAAGCATTTTCAGGGTTTTATACTTTTCCGCAGATTTTCGAACATTTATTTTCCAAAAAAGTAGGCCTTGTGGCTGCTTTTATTTCCTTGATCGGTTACCTGGGATTTACTTCTTCACAGTTACTTGCAGGTGCGAAATTGGCTTCAGGTACATTTGACGGCCTTTCGCTTAACCAAGCCCTTGTTTTTATGGGAGCCATTGCAGTCATCTATACAGTTTTGGGCGGCTTGAAAGCAGTGATTTACACGGATACTATCCAATGGATAATTCTGATGTTGGGCTTTATTTTCATCGGATTACCTATAGCTTATTTCCATGTAGGAGGATGGGAAGTCATTCAGTCAACACTACCACCTGAGTTTTTCAGGTTGGATAACCTTAGTTGGCAGGACTTTGCCAATTGGGGTATTACAATTCTTCCAATATGGTTTATCGGAATGACTCTTTATCAGCGTATTTTTGCAAGTAGAGATGTCAAATCCGCTCAAAAAGCCTGGTTTATAGCAGGACTTTTCGAGTGGCCGATCATGGCATTTATGGGAGTGGCTTTGGGATTGTTGGCAAGGGTCGCTTTTGAACAAGGCTTGTTATTTCTGAGTATGGAGACGATGGATCCAGAGATGGGAATTCCCATTTTGCTCAGGACAATCCTCCCACCCGGAATTTTGGGTTTGATGATGGCTGCTTATTTTTCAGCAGTATTGTCGACTGCTGACTCCTGTCTAATGGCAGCATCAGGAAACCTTTCCACCGATATTTTTGGTAAATGGCTACGGTTTAAAAATGAAAAAAATCAGGTGCGGTTCAGTCAGCTATTTACGCTGATGCTCGGAGCTTTAGCTTTGATGATTGCGCTTCAGATGACCAATGTATTGGAACTGATGCTTTATAGCTATGCTTTTATGGTTTCTGGGCTTTTTGTTCCCATTATTTTTGGTTTGTTTACCAAAAATAGGAGTCCTGATGCTGCAATGGCCTCGATGGTATCCGGTGGGCTTATTACTCTTACCTTGGGTATTGTCGAATTGGAACTTCCATTTGGCCTTGATCCTAATTTCTACGGGATTACTGCAGCCCTGGGTGTCTATCTGCTTGTCTCTCAATTAAGAAAACCAAATAATCAAATCAAAATAAAAACTTATGCATAAAATCGAAATCCTATCTACGTTTGACCAAGCCACATACCTGCAAAAAAAAGAAATTGCGGATTTTCTATTTGTTCAGCTAGAACAATATGGAGATCCGTTCGATCATATTCTTAAATGCTTGGATTACGCTTTGGATCAGGCAGGGGATAAAGGGGGATATGTGGTCATGGTGAGGGAGAAAGGAGAAATAGTCGGTGCTGTGGTGGTCAACAAAACAGGTATGTCTGGGTATATCCCTGAGAATATTCTTGTTTATATTGCAGTAGATGCCTCACAGCGTGGAAAAGGAGTAGGCAAAACGCTGATGAAAACAGCAATTGAATTGGCGCATGGAGATATTGCCTTACATGTGGAACCCGATAATCCGGCCAGAAAACTTTATGAAAAACTTGGCTTTACAAATAAATACCTTGAAATGAGGTTAATAAAATAAGATGGCATTTTTGACTTTAAATAGAACCAAGCTTCAGGAAAATTTTTCTTACCTCAAGCAAACATTTGAGGAGAATGACATCTCCTGGGGAGTTGTATCCAAACTCCTTTGCGGAAACAGGAGTTTTCTCAAGGAACTCATTGCACTTGGTGTGACTGAAATCCATGATTCGCGGATCAGTAATCTAGCAAAAGTCAAAGAAATTTCTTCAGACATCCAGACTGTTTACATCAAGCCTGTTTCGAAAAGGAATATTCCTAAAATGGTCAAATATGCAGATGTGAGTCTAAACAGTGAATTGAATACCATCAGGTGGATTTCTGAAGAGGCAAAAACCCAATCAAAGAACCATAAAATCATTATTATGGTCGAAACAGGTGATCTTAGGGAGGGGGTGATAGGAGAACATATTGTGGATTTTTATGAGCAGATTTTTGAACTTCCAAATATTGATATCATTGGATTGGGGACTAATCTCAACTGTCTCAATGGGGTAATGCCTTCAACCGATAAATTGATACAGCTGTCGCTTTATAAGCAGATTATAGAATTGAAGTTCAATAAAAAAATCCCATGGGTTTCGGCCGGTACTTCCGTTACTATTCCATTACTTAAAACCCATCAACTTCCAAAAGGAATCAATCACTTTAGGGTAGGGGAGACGCTTTATTTTGGAGTGGATCTTTTTGAAGAAAAAGTGATACCCGGAATGCACGGCGATGTATTTGAACTCAATGCAGAAATAATCGAAATGCAAGAAAAGTCTTTGCTTCCCACAGGGACATTGGCATCCAATCCACAGGGTGAGATTATCGAAATAGATGAAAGTCTTTATGGAATGACCTCCTTTAGGGCAATTTTAGATATTGGATTATTGGATATCGATCCAAAATACCTTATCCCGAAAGATGATGAATATGAGCTATTAGGAGCAAGCTCCGATATGTTGGTACTAAATCTCGGGAGAAATCCTAAGGGATATAAAGTAGGGGACCTTGTCAAGTTCAACCTAAAATATATGGGGGCATTGGGGATTATGAATTCCAGTTACGTGGATAAAGTCATTGTTACTTGAAAACCTAAAATTCTTTCGCCTTTAGACTATTATTACCTGATAAGTCCTGCTTAGCTAGCTTTCGACAGAAAAAAAATCAGGATTTTTTATAGGATTATAGGTATTCGTCATTGATTTCAATCCAATAGCCATCAGGGTCTTTGATATAGATTTGCCTGATACCATCAGGACGTATATTTATCTTGTTTTTATTTCCCGGCCAGTCTTCATATTCTACGCCATGCTTTTTCAGATTGGAAATGATCACATCCATATCCCTAACGCTAAAGCAAATGTGGTTGATTTTGTTAATTGTAACAGGCTCCCAAGGCGCTTCTATGAGATGCATAGACAGATTATTTCCGATATTTAACCAGGTATGAAGCCCATCTTTGAAAGGTTCTTCAATTTCAGGAAACTGGAATATGTTTTTATAAAAATCACTGCTTCTTTTTAATTCTTTCACATACACTGCGATATGTGTGATTTTTGATTGTTGTGCCATAAGATTGGATTGGATAAGCGGCAAGGTGAAAACAATCAATGCCAATATGACCTGCTTTTTCATGGGACTTTGGGTTTTGTTTTTTTTGAAGTTACAGTTTTTATCAAAATTTTCCGATAAAATGTTCGAAGCAGATTTTTGAAGACAAAAAAAAAGGGGTTGATTAGACCCCTTTTTAAGTTCGTTCTCCTACTCTTTTTCTTCCACTTTTGCCTTAGAGGAGAAGGCCAGTTTTTCGGCCTCATCAAAAAGTCCCAAAGCTTGCAAGTAAACTTCATTGATATCATTGATTACCATGTAGAAGGCATTGTCATCATATATCTGTCTTCCCATATGGGCTTTCAGGAGCACTTTAAGGTAATCTTTTGACTTGTTAAAATCCTTCTCGTCAAATTTCACTTTGTTTCTTTCCCCTACCTTGACAAGTCCCTGTAGCATATCTTCAGAGATCTGGTATTTTTTATAGTAATCTTCGAAACTCATGCCATCGAATTTTTTCTTGTTCTTTTCAAGATAATCAAGGATAAACTCCCTTGAAGAATCGGAGTTGAAGAGCCTGTTCACATAAGCGCTCGCCATGGTAGTGTCAAGAGGAACAAAGAAATCGGGCATGATACCCCCGCCTCCAAAAACAGAACGTCCTGAAACTGTTTCGTATCTGAGGCTGTCATTGAATTTTATGCTGTCCGCAGAGAAAAATTCTCCATGCTCAAATCTGTTTGTAAAATCTTTGCTGTAATCTTCATCAGCTCCATAAGGTTTTTGGATGGACCTTCCGGAAGGTGTATAATATCTGGCAATGGTCAGCCTTAACTCTGCACCGTCTGACAAGTCAATCGGCATTTGTACCAATCCTTTTCCAAAGGACCTTCTTCCTACTATCAAGGCGCGGTCATTATCCTGCAAAGCCCCTGCAACGATCTCAGACGCAGATGCACTGCCTTCATTGATCAAGACAATCACTGATCCATCTTCAAATAAACCCGGTTTTACGGCGTAAGCTTTTTGATTGTACCTGTTTAATTTTCCTTTTTGGGAAACAATCAATGAATTTGAATTCAGGATTTCATCTGCGATATTTATCGCTGCTCCCATATATCCGCCAGGATTGTTTTGAAGATCCAGAATGAGTTTTTTCATTCCTTTTTCTTTCAGTTCAGTCACAGATTTTTTAAATTCTTCGTGGGTAGTTGCCCCAAACCTTGTCACTTTGATATAACCTACTTCATCATTTACCATGTAGGTTGCATTAATGCTGTATTGTGGAATCTTATCCCGGATTATATTATAGGTGATAAGATCTTTTTGGTTTTTTCTTTTGATATCCACATCCACCTGACTGCCTCTGGGACCTCTCAATAGGTCAAAAACATCACGGTTGGTGATTCCAGTGCCTGCCACTGTTTTTCCATCCACATTGATGATTTTGTCTCCGGATTGGATGCCAAGTTTCTCAGAAGGCCCACCTGTCAAAGGAGCGACTACGTATATGGTGTCTCTGATTATTCCAAACTCCACTCCTATCCCATCAAATTCCCCATCCAATTCGGATTTCGCCAAAGTGGCATCCCTTGCGGGGATGTAGGTGGAATGCGGATCAAGTTTTTCCAGCATTTTTTCAATACCAAATTCTACAAGTTCATTGGTATTGACGCTATCAACATAATCCCTGTTGATGTAAGTGACTATTTCCTGAAGTTTGTATATAGCCGCTTTGAGGTCATTTGTGTCACTTTTTGGTTCTGCAAAAGTGGCGCCTATCCAGATTCCGGCAGAAATGGCCAAAGCCAATATCAATGGCAATCTGATCTGTTGTTTTGTATTTTTGATTTCGCTCACGTTATCCTCCTGTTTGTAAATTCAAATTTTCTTAATGGAATGAAATTATTCCAAATATACCATTAAACTGAAATTTGGGTCATTTCGTTTAGATAGATGCAATAAATTCATTTTTGGCGAATACTCTAAGTGTAATTGGTTAAATTAACTTAATTTTGCAAAAATGCTAGATTCCAAAGATATCGAAAAAAGCCCCATCAAAGAACTTGTTTCAGAGAATTATGTCTTTGCTGCAGTGCTGCATTATTTTGGGATCAGTTTTTTTCAATATGAGCATAGTTCCCTTTTGGAGGTCTGCAAAAAATTCAAGATCAATCCCCAACAACTGGTTGACGAACTCGAATCCTGGGCAAAGATAAAAGAACCAACCTCAGAGGAGCTTTATCTGCATCCTATTGAAGTCCTAGTGGCATATCTCAAAAGGAAGCATTATTTTTTTGTAAGGCAGGAATTGCCTTTTTTGTCAAATATGATTTCAGGAATAAAAATAAATGACACCGCATACTCAGGGATTTTGGCAGACCTGAGGATCATGTTTCCTCTTTTCGTAGATGATTTTATCCACCATATCCACGAAGAAGAAAGCCGTCTTTTCAATAGGATCAAATTGCTCCATGAAATTGAAGCAGATGAGTACCGTGTCAATGATGCGCTTCAGATTTTGGAAAAAAGTCCTGTTTCTTTGCTTTCCGAAGCCCATGATGCCCATGATGATGAGATGGAAGGAATCAGGAAGCTGACAAAAGATTACTCTTTACCTGAAGAAGCACCCATCAGTATGAAGGTGCTTTATAATGAATTGCAGGTTTTTGAAAAGGAATTGAGTGTGCATGCCCAAATTGAAGACCAGTTGCTTTTTCCCAAAGCAATAGAGCTGGAAAAAGAAGTATTGAGAAAAATCAAAAAGAAAATCCGCAATAACTGATGGGTAGGATTTTAGCCATTGACCTGGGAACAAAAAGAACAGGTATCGCAGTCACAGATCCGCTCAAGATGCTCGCCAATCCTCTTGAAATGGTTGAAACTCCTAAACTTATTGATTTTCTGACTGCTTATTTTAAAAAAGAAGAAGTAGAAACCATTGTACTTGGTTATCCAAAGCATCTTGACGGCAACCCTAATGAGATGACTCCCAAAGTCATCAGTTTCAAAGACAGACTTTCAAAATTATTTCCTGACAAAAAACTTGTCCTGATTGATGAGCGTTTTACTTCCAAAATGGCCATGCAGACGATGATAGCCATGGGAAGCAAGAAAAAAGACAGAATAGAAAAGGCAGGCAATCTCGATAAAGTAAGCGCTGCCATCATCCTCCAATCTTACCTTGAACAAATATGATTTACCCAATTGTCGCCTATGGAAACCCAATCCTTAAAAAAGAGGCAGAAGAGATCCATGAAGGTGAAAACATCAATGAACTCATCCATGACATGTTCGCTACCATGGACAATGCCAGCGGAGTCGGTTTGGCTGCTCCCCAAATCAATAAAGGAATCAGACTTTTTGTGATTGACAGTACCTTGATGCTTGATGAAAAAGACGAGGAAAAAGGAATCAGAAGGGTTTTTATCAATCCTATTATTTTGGATGAATATGGGGATGATTACAGCTTTGAGGAAGGCTGTCTAAGTATCCCGGATATCCGGGCGGATATTATCCGTCCCGAAAAGCTCACTTTGGAATATTTTGATGAGAACTGGAATCTCAAAGAAGAAGAATTTTCAGGTATGACCGCCAGGGTTATCCAGCATGAATATGACCATCTTGAAGGAATCCTTTTTATAGATTATCTCAAAGGCCTCAAAAAAAGGATGGTTCAAAGCAAACTTGTTGATATCAGTAAAGGGAAAGTTTCCACTGATTACCGTATGGTTTATCCTCTGAAATAAGATTCATTTACCAAATTTCTCCTATGATTTCAAATTCTTTGAAAGTAGCCTTGGTTCAAACTGACCTGTATTGGAAAGACAAAACCGCAAACATGGCGATGTTGGAAGAGAAGCTGTTGAACTTACAGAGTGGGATTGATCTGATTGTTCTCCCCGAGATGTTCACCACAGGTTTTACCATGGATGCCAAAGAAGTGGCCGAACCCATGAATTTTACCACCACCAAATGGATGAAGCAAATTGCAGCACAAACCCAAGCAATGATAACCGGAAGCATTGTCATCGAAGAAAAAGGGAATTATTACAACCGCCTACTTTGGGTCAGTCCTGATGGGAAAGTTGATTTTTATGACAAAAGACACCTATTCAGAATGGCAGACGAGGATGCGCATTATGAGATGGGTAAAGAGAGGAAAGTTTTTGAATGGAAAGGTTGGAGAATCATGCCGCAGATTTGCTACGACCTTCGATTTCCGGTATGGTCTAGAAATAAGGTCAAGGATGGAGAAATGGAATACGATATAGTCCTATATGTTGCCAGTTGGCCTAGCCCCAGAATCAGTGCCTGGGATATTTTGTTGAAAGCCAGGTCAGTAGAGAACCTTTCGCATTCGATAGGTGTGAACAGGATCGGCACGGATGGAAATGGTATCTCCTATTCAGGACATTCTGCAGTATACAATTTCAAAGGAGAAACTTTGGTTTTTGCTGAGACCAAAGAAGAGATCTCATATGTTGATCTGGACCTTATTTCCCTTCAAGAATATCGAATGAAGTTTCCTGCTTGGATGGATGCCGATGGGTTTGATCTGTCTGGATTTTGATAGGTATTTACCATTAATTACAACCAAAAGGCCTACGATTTTCCAATCCTTTTCGATGATTTCCCTTTGACAAAGTCACCCTTTGAAACCGCGATAATTTCCTTAATTTAGCCGAAATTTTGAAAGAGGCCAAAGGTATTTTGGAGATATCCATTAAAATCTGAAAGCATTTTATTCTTAGGGCTATTTCATTTACCAATTGTTACACCTATCTGAATTTATTTTAATGACCACAAAAACAGCCAAAATTCTATATACGCTGACTGACGAAGCTCCTGCTTTGGCTACTTACTCCTTGTTACCTATCGTCAAAGCATTCACTGATTCTGCAGGAATTGTGGTGGAGACCAGGGATATTTCTCTGTCAGGAAGGATAATAGCGTTGTTTCCTGAGTATTTGAAGCCCGATCAGCGGATCAATGATGATCTATTGGAATTGGGGAATATTGCTACTTTGCCTGAGGCAAATATTGTGAAGTTACCCAATATATCTGCTTCCATGCCTCAGTTGAAAGCAGCCATCAAAGAATTGCAGGGTTTGGGATATGCACTGCCTGGTTATCCGGATGATCCAAAAAGTGAGGAAGAAAAAGCTGTGAAAGCCAAGTATGATAAAGTGAAGGGTAGCGCTGTAAACCCGGTATTGAGGGAAGGAAACTCTGACAGGAGAGCTCCATTGGCAGTAAAACAATATGCCAAAAACAATCCCCATAGTATGGGTAAGTGGTCAGCGGATTCAAAAACCAATGTAGCAAGTATGGGCCATGGAGATTTTTATGGAAGTGAAAAGTCAGTCACTTTGGAAAATACCGAATCCATAAACATTGAACTGCATACTAAAGAAGGAAAGGTAGTCAAGCTGAAAGAAAAGCTTGCCCTGCAAAAAGGAGAAATCATTGATGCCTCAGTATTAAGCATCAAAGCCCTGAGGGAATTTCTACAGGCACAAAAAGAAAATGCGAAAGCCTCCGGTGTTTTGTTTTCACTTCACTTGAAAGCTACGATGATGAAGGTTTCCGACCCGATTATTTTTGGTCATGCCGTAAAGGTCTTCTTTGCTCCTGTCTTTGAAAAACACGCAGCAATTCTGAAAGAAATTAGTGTGGATGTTAATAATGGTTTTGGAGATTTGGTTTCCAAAATTTCCTCCCTTCCTGAAGAAAAGAAAAAAGAGATTGAAGCTGATATTGAGGCTTGTCTGGCGGCTGGTCCGGAATTGGCCATGGTTAACTCAGACAAGGGAATCACAAACCTTCATGTACCTAGCGATGTCATTGTCGATGCGTCTATGCCTGCGATGATCAGGAGTTCAGGCAAAATGTGGGACCAAAATGGTAAATTAAAAGACACCATAGCAGTTATACCTGACCGTTGTTATGCAGGGATTTATCAGGAGACAATTGATTTCTGTAAGAAGCATGGAGCTTTTGACCCGGCAACTATGGGTAGTGTCCCTAATGTTGGTTTGATGGCACAAGCCGCGGAAGAATATGGTTCGCACAATAAAACCTTTGAAATTGAGGCAGATGGAATTGTGAAAGTCGTGACTGAGTCAGGCGCCACATTGATCGAACATGAGGTAGAAAAAGGAGATATCTGGAGAATGTGCCAGACCAAAGATGCTCCTGTACAGGATTGGGTCAAGCTGGCTGTCAATCGTGCAAAAGCTACCGGAGTCCCTACTATATTCTGGTTAGATGAAAAAAGAGGCCATGATGCTGAAATTATCAAAAAAGTAAATAAATACCTTCCAAATTATGACACCAAAGGATTAGACATCAGAATCCTGACACCTGAAGCAGCCACAAGATTTTCTTTGGAACAGATCAAGGCAGGAAAGGACATTATCTCTGTGACAGGAAATGTGTTAAGAGACTACCTGACAGATTTATTTCCGATTTTGGAATTAGGAACAAGTGCCAAAATGCTGTCAATCGTTCCATTAATGAATGGTGGAGGTCTTTTTGAAACAGGCGCCGGGGGTTCTGCACCAAAACATGTTGAGCAATTGATTGAAGAAAACCACCTCAGATGGGATTCATTGGGTGAATTTTTGGCTTTGGCAGTTTCTCTGGAGCATTTAGGTGATACTTTTGCCAATAATAGGGCAAAGGTATTGGCAGAAACTTTGGATCAGGCCACAGGCAAATTCCTTGAGAATGACAAATCCCCGTCCAGAGATGCGAAAGAATTGGACAACAGAGGAAGTCATTTCTATCTGGCCATGTATTGGGCAGAAGCATTAGCCAAACAAAGTAAAGACATGGACTTGAAAACCAAGTTTGGTCCAATTTCCAAGGAACTACAGGAAAATGAATCCAAGATCGTATCCGAACTGAACAATGCCCAAGGGGTGAAGGTTGATATTGGTGGCTACTACAAGCTAGATGAAGCAAAAACCTCAGCCGTAATGAGACCAAGTAAAACCTTCAACGATATCTTGGTAAAAATTTGATTTTGACCAAAATTATTGAAAAGCGGCTTTGGCCGCTTTTTTTTTTGCCTCCTTCTCTTTTAGGCAGGTGTTTTAATCTTAATCAAAAGATCATTTGAAAAATTATGAATCTGATTATCAGAGATTTGATTTTTGGCATTTTTTCGCAATCGATTGTATTTCGATGTTATTTTAAAATGTTCATTTTCAAACCTTTAAATATTTTGGGGAGCAAGATATATTTGGTAAATTTAACCCATTAAAAGTGTTGATTATTTCAAAATAAATAGATTTTAAACTTCAAAAATTCCTTTTTGCATACTAAGCAGTACAACAATAAATAAAATAACTATGAGCAAAATTAAAGTAGGGATCAACGGTTTCGGAAGGATCGGTAGATTGGTTTTTAGAGCAGCACAAAATAGAAGTGATGTTCAGGTCGTGGCTATCAATGACCTAATCGACGTAGATTACATGGCTTACATGCTGAAATATGATTCAACCCATGGCAGATTTGAGGGAAGTGTTGCGGTGAAAGATGGGAAATTGGTAGTGAATGGAAATGAGATCCGCGTCACTTCCGAAAAGAGTCCTTCAAATTTAAAGTGGGGAGAAGTAGGTGCCGATTATGTAGTAGAATCTACCGGTATCTTTCTTACCAAAGAAACTGCACAGGGACACATTGATGCCGGTGCCAAAAAAGTAATCATGTCAGCACCTTCCAAAGATGATACCCCTATGTTTGTAATGGGTGTAAACGAAGGTTCTTATACTTCAGATATGGTATTTGTTTCCAACGCTTCATGTACTACGAATTGTCTTGCACCAATTGCCAAAGTATTGAATGACAATTGGGGCATAGAAGAAGGCTTGATGACAACTGTTCATGCTACTACTGCCACACAAAAAACTGTAGACGGTCCTTCAGCTAAGGATTGGAGAGGCGGAAGAGGTGCTGCACAAAACATCATCCCTTCATCCACAGGTGCCGCTAAGGCAGTTGGAAAGGTAATTCCTGAATTGAACGGTAAATTGACCGGTATGGCGTTTAGAGTTCCTACTCCAAATGTATCGGTTGTAGATTTGACTGTAAGGTTAAAGAAGCCGGCCACTTACAAAGAAATTTGTGCCAAAATGAAAGAGGTTTCTGAGACTTCTATGAAAGGTATACTTGGATACACTGAAGATGCGGTGGTTTCTACAGATTTCAATGGAGATCCAAGAACATCGATTTTTGACGCTGAAGCTGGAATCCAATTGAGTGATACCTTTGTGAAAGTAATTTCTTGGTATGACAATGAGTGGGGATATTCCAACAAAGTCGTTGACCTATTGACCTATATCGCAGGTAAAGCCTAATCGGAACTTGCTTTGCAAAAACGGGCTGTCTCCAATTTGGGACAGCCTTTTTTGTTGGATATTTTGCCCTCTTCTTAATGTTATTGCGTAATTTGAGTAAGCTTCGGCATTAAAATAAACCAAAATAAAATCTTGCAGTTAGTCTTTATATGGATCATTATTTGCCTTTATTTCCTTTGAAACTTGTGGCGTTTCCCGGTGAACAGTTGAATCTTCATATTTTTGAACCAAGATACAAGCAACTCATTGAAGATATTACAGCTACAAAAGGCACTTTTGGTATTGCGGTTTACTTAGACAAACTGATGCCATTTGGCGCTGAAGTCGAATTGGAGGAGGTGTCAAAAGTGTATGAGGATGGGAGAATGGACATCAAAACGCGGGGCAAAAGAATATTTGAGATGCTTTCCTTTGAAAACCCGATGAAAGACAAGCTATATGCAGGTGGGAATGTTGTCTTTTATGAAAATGACCCAAGGGTAGGGGAAAGTCAGTATGCAGAATTTATTTTTTATCTCAAAGAGCTTTTTAGACTTATGGAATACCAGGCTGAGATTGTACCCCTTCAAATCAACTCATTTACTTTTGCTCATAAATTGGGTTTAAATCTCACTGAAGAATATGAATTGTTGCAGATGACCAAAGAATCGGATAGAATCAAATTCCTGATTGGTCATATGTTGAAGGTTATCCCTGTCTTGAGGGATATTGAAATAGCCAAAAAGAAAATCCAAATGAACGGACATTTCAAAAACCTTGAACCTTTGGATTTTTAAGGTTTATAATCTCGTGATATTGTCCTTTTTGACAAAAGCGACCTTTTCCCCCCAGCTTACTTCATACCACACGTCTTTGGTCGATTTGATGATAACTCTATGGCCTGGCTCTACAACCTGAATCAGTTTTCCTCCAGCTGTCGGTTGGTCCATGATTAGCGTAGGGCTGCCGGTTACGATTCCTGTTTTGGGCTCTGATAGAAAATTATTGATAACAAAAACCAATATGATCAAAACCACAGTGGGGAGATAATACCTTGGTTTATCTGCTTTGGTTCTAAAAACAAACAGCAGGATCAGTGACAGAAAAAGTAAAAATGAAAATGTTCCCGAAAGTTCCGACTGGAAATCTGAAACAAACTTAAAAAGCCTGTCACTATCATCAACTTCATACCCAATCAGATTGGTTTGTTCTGTAAGCGTCTTGATTTTGGTGATTACCCGTTGATTTGGATTTTGGTCATAATATTTGGCCAAAAAGAAACTTGCGCTAGAGTAATCTCCCTTTCCTTCTGAGATAAAAGCCATCTTCAAAAGCATTGCGGGAGAGAAAGTTTCTTCATTATTAAGCAAGTCTTCGTAAACTAACATTGCTTCTTGGTAATTCTTGGTAGAAAACAAAGAATCTGCTTTTTGAAGCTTGGATATATTGGCCTGACAATTAAAGCTTTGTAAAAAAGCGAATAAAAATATTATAAATTTTGTAAGAAAGATTCGGTTTAGGTTTGGCATTTTAAATTCAGAGGCTTAAATTTGCACTCCAATTACGGGAATGATTTAAAAAAAAACAAATCAATTCGTAACTGATTATCGGTCTTGATAACGTTCAGAAAGATAAAAAAATAGTCTAGCTCCTAATCCCGATAGCTATCGGGACGGTAGAGCAAATATATGATTCCGTAGCTCAGCTGGTAGAGCAATACACTTTTAATGTATGGGTCCTGGGTTCGAATCCCAGCGGGATCACTGAGAAACCAAAGGGTTTGTCAAGACTGATTGAATAAGTTCGGGGTGTAGCGTAGCCCGGTATCGCGCCACATTTGGGATGTGGAGGTCGTAG